>JAFSZR010000187.1 GCA_017459135.1 Lachnospiraceae bacterium
TATATCGGTTCTATTAATGATGATATACTTACAAAAAGCGAGATAGCACTTTTGTTAATAGGGTATTTGAAAAAAAATTATTGTAATACTTTAGCGGATAGGTATAATATTAATATAGATAAAGAGGATTTTGAAATCCTGTCGGAAATATCAATAATCAGGAAATGTTTAAAGAAAGGCAACGAGCCTGATTTGGATAAAGCCGCAAATTTAGTGCTTGAGGATTTTAGAAGCGGAAAGCTTGGAAGGATAAGCCTTGAAAAACCACAATAATTAGTAGGAGACATATAAAAAATGAGCGAAATTTCAGAAGCAGAAAACACTAAGACTGATAATACGAAAATTGAAGAAAAAGTTAACGATATTAATGACGAAACAATTGAAACAGAAAATGCCGTTTCGGAATCAAATGACTCATCGGAATCCGATGAAAAAAAATCAAAAAAAGAAAAAAAACCTAAAAAAGAAAAAAAGGCAAAAAAAGATAAAGAAAAAGACAATCTCGATGAAAATGAGAATATCTCAGATACTGATAAGAAAAAGAAATCTAAGAAGGAAGAAAAGAAAAATCCCGAGGATGTTAATATTGTCAAAGATTTGCTTTGGCTTATAGTTTATATCGGATCTGTAATTTTAATATGCTTTTTGATTATTAAATTTGTAGGAACCCGTTCAAGAGTAGACGGTTCATCAATGAATCCTACACTTCATGACGGAGATAATCTCTGGGTTGATAAGCTTTCATACACCTTTGGTGATCCTAAGAGATTTGATATTATCATTTTCAACCCTAACGGAAATGAAAAGATTACTTATGTAAAAAGAATTATAGGTCTGCCGGGTGAAACGGTAAGTATGGATTTGGACGGTAAAATATATATAAACGGACAGCTTTTAAACGAAAATTATGCTTTGGACGAACCGTTTCTTCCGTCAAGTATAGGTATTCTTTCCGGAAATAACGAGATTGTTTTGGGTGATGACGAATACTTTGTCCTCGGAGATAACAGAAATAACAGTATGGACAGCCGAAGATCAGATCCTGGAAATGTAAAAAGAGATTATATTATCGGAAAGGTTGTTTTAAGAATCTATCCGTTCTCTAAATTTGGATTTGTAAAATAGTTTTTAAGGAGAGCGCCTTGGGAATCGCAGATATAAAACAGGAATTAAAAAATATAGATTGTACTGATGAATCGGCTTTAATCAACTTTATCAACTGTTATGAAACGGATGAAAGAGCCGGTGTAATAAGTACCGTAAACAGTGCTAAAAAAAAGCTGGATGATCTTCATAAGGAAATTGAACGTTCATATAAAATGCTTTCGTTTGAAAGAAAATATTATGAAATGGGATATCAGTATATTTGCGGTATTGACGAGGTGGGAAGAGGCCCGCTTGCGGGACCTGTTGTAACCTGTGCGGTTATTCTTCCCAAAGACGAAACCATATTATATCTTAATGATTCCAAACAGGTTTCAAAAAAGAAAAGAGAAGAGCTTTATGAGATAATACTCGATAAAGCCGTAGCTTACAGTATAGGTATTTCTTCGGAAGAAGTAATTGACGATATTAACATTCTTCAGGCAACATATCAGGCTATGAGAATGTCGATTGATAATCTTAAGGTAAAACCGGATATTTTACTTAATGATGCCGTAAAAATCCCTAATGTAAATATACATCAGGTGCCGATAATAAAAGGGGATACTTTATCTGCTTCGATAGCGGCAGCAAGTATTGTTGCGAAAGTAACAAGAGATAAGATAATGCAGGAATATGACAGCTTATATCCGGAATACGGTTTTGCCGATAATGTCGGTTACGGATCCGCAAAGCATATTGAGGCAATAAAGAAGTATGGCCCGACACCTATTCACAGAAAAACATTTATTAAGAATTTTGTTTAAAATACATTTTCGGTTACGGAGGGGCATATGAATATAGCTGATTCAGGTTATAATATAAATATATCCGGTGTACGTCCTGCCGGAAATCAGGGTACACAAAATATACAGAATCAGAATGCCGCACAGCAGTCTGCGAATACCGCAGGCACAGGTGAGGTTTCAGCTAATGCGCTTATTTCCACCGCAAAAGAAGGTCAGACATTTAACGGACAAATACTTGATATAACCAACGATCAGGTTCGTATCATGCTTGACAATAATCAAACGCTAAATGCACGTATGGCAGAAGCGGTAAATCTTAATATCGGAGATTCCTTATCATTTTTAATAAAAGAAAATAACGGCGGAAATGTTTTTATTAAGCCTTTCAATCAGGATATGAATCTTATGAAGGATTCCGCCATATTCAATGTTCTTGAAAAAAACAATCTTTCACCAACCGAAAAAAATTATCAGATAGCCGAAAGTCTTATGAATAACGGTATGCCTGTTGATAAAGGAAGTATGCAAAAGCTTATGCAACAATCATATAAATTTCCTGATGCATCAATTGATACGCTGGTAAATTTAAATAAGCTGGGGCTTCCGATTAATGAAACAAGCATAAGTCAGTATAATGATTATGTTAATAACAGTCATCAATTATCTAATGATATTAATAATATAAATGCTTCCATAGTTGATTTTTCATCCGAGGTTTTAAATAATATCGGTTCCGAACTTAAATCCGGTTTTGAGGGTGATGCGGTCATGCAGATGCTTGATTTTAACGATTCCTTGCTTGGAGCATTATCCGATGCCGAGGATATGGCAAATATTACGGTTCAAAGTTCATTAAATACACCAAATAACGAAAAAGCGGTAAATGTCGATAATAATACGGCTTTAGCTAATTCTGCTGATATTATAAATGGTGCTGCCGGCGAAATTTCCGCAGAAGCACAAAACAGCGAAGCGGTTACTGATTTTCTTGCATCAAAAGGCATAGATGTAAATTCGTCGTCGGAAAGACTGGGTATAGATAATGACACATTGAAAAATGTATTTGAAAGCCTATCGAAGCTTAACGTCGATGATGAAACCTTAAAGAATATTTTGAATGAATCAAAAACGCCGTTGCAGCTTTTGAATAATATAAATAAAGCGTTGAACGAATCGTTTAAGACAAATCCCGATGCTTCCGCATTTAATGAAATCAAGCAGCTTTTGGATTCCGATGATTATAAAAAGATATTATCAACCGGAATAAACAAGAAATTTACGCTTGATACAAATAATATGAAATCTCCGAATGAAATTGATGATTAATATAAAAGCATGTATGAGAAAACGGACAAGCTTATGAAGGCTTTTTCGGAAACCGGAGGCGAAGCGGGTAGGAACCTTTCCGAAAATGCAAAGGGAATGCAGGAAAGAATAGACTTTATGCAAAACCTCAATAATATGTATGCTTATGCACAGATTCCTTTCAGAACCGATGCAAACGAAGCAAATTCCGAACTTTTTGTATATATGAACAAGAAGAAAATGAATGAGGTAAAGGATAATATCAGTGCCTTGCTTCATCTTGATATGAAATTTCTTGGACCTACTGATGTACATGTAAGTTTAAGAGGAAACAATGTTCATACAAAGTTCTATGTGGAAGATGAGGAAAGTGCAAGAATTATAGATGAGCATATGACTATGCTTGAAAATGCCATTAAAGAAACAGGACATACACTTACCAATGAAGTAATTACAAGAGAACCTGCTTTGGCACTGCCGGAAAATATGGTTGTTAATGAGATGTTCGGAAATGAACTTGAAAAGAGCGTTAAGAGATACTCTTTTGATGTAAGAATGTAGCTTGTCCAAAAGCAAGAGGTGATATTATGGAGTATGGATATAAGGGAAAATCCAAGAGTAATAGTACAAAGCAGGAACCTAAGAAAAAAGCGGTTGCTCTTATGTATGAGCCTGGAAGTCAGGCACCTCAGGTGGTAGCTTCCGGTAAAGGTCTTGTTGCCGAAAAAATCATCGAGACAGCAAAGCAAAGCGATGTTCCTCTTTATAAGGACACAAATCTTGCGGATACACTTCTTAATCTGGATATAGGAGATTGTATACCGCCCGAACTTTACGGGGTTGTGGCGGAAATCCTTGTTTATGTTGACAAAATGGATAAAATAAAGGCCAAGCTTAATATGTAATGGAATAAAGTCGGTGATTAGATGCAAAATAAAATTAATAAGCGAAAAATCGGGCAGGATAAAGAAAAACTTGCCTGCGATTTTTTGAAGGATAAAGGTTTTGAAATATTGGAAACCAATTACAGAACAGTTTATGAAGAAATAGATATAATTGCAAGAGAAGAAAATACTCTTGTTTTCGTGGAAGTAAAATACAGAAAAAGCGATAAATGCGGAACACCTTTTGAATCAATCAGTATCGGTAAACAAAGGAGAATCAGCCTTGGTGCTGTTTCGTATCTTAAGGATAAAAGACTTGTTCCCGATAATACTTCAATCAGATTTGACGCAATCGGTATAACCGACAAAACAATTTTACATATTGAAAATGCTTTTGAATTTAATGCTGCATTTATCAGATAATCTTATAATAATTATTTATACCTGAATCGGAGGCATATATGCAAAGGAAAAGATTTGATATAAAAACAGACGCAAGATTTTTACTCAGAAAAAACGAACATCTTCAAAAATTTATAGAGCCTTACAGCTTTGAAAAAAGGACAAGCTATATAGATTATAACGATATTCCTGTTATAAAATATAAGATATATGATGATTACGAAAATCTTATTACAGGCTTTTCCACAAGACTTTGCGGGGTTAGTAAGGCACATCTTGCAAGTCTTAATTTAAGTTTTTCGCGCGGAGACGATCCTGCCAATGTAACGGAAAATCACAAGAGATTGGCAAATGCCCTGGGATATGATTATACAAAGCTTGTATTTTCCGATCAGGTTCATGATACGCAAATATATATTATAAAAAGTGAAGAAGATGCCGGAAAAGGTATTGTAAAAGCAAGTGATATCAAACAATACGACGGGCTTGTAACGAATCTTCCAAATATACCTATTATGACTTTTTATGCCGATTGTGTTCCTCTTTATTTTTACGATAGGGAAAAGAAGGTTATAGGTCTTGCTCATTCGGGTTGGAAAGGAACGGTTAAAAATATTGCTTCGAATATGATAAGTACCATGAAGGATACTTACGATTCCGAACCTAAAGACATAATATGTGCAATAGGTCCTTCGATTTGCAGAAAATGTTATGAGGTCGATGATGTTGTTATCGATCAAATCAAGGAAAAATATACCGAGGAAGAATACTCGAAAATAGTTGATGAAAAAGGTAACGGGAAATATCAGCTTGATTTACACGGGGCATGCCGCATAAATCTTTTAAATTCAGGAATATTACCCGAAAATATAGCATTACCTGATATGTGTACATGTTGTAATGCAAATATATTATATTCTCACAGGGCAAGTAAAGGCATGCGCGGAAATCTTGCCGCTGTTATGATGCTTAAAGAATAAAAACTTTTTATTGATTGGATATTAAAATGAAAAAACACCTAATATGCGGTATAGAAGAAAATAGTATAGCAGAAGAACTTGATATAGAAGAGGGAGATTTCCTTCTTGCGATAAATGATAAAGAAATTGCTGACATATTTGATTATCATTATCTTGTCGAAGATGAATATCTTGAGGTCTTAATTGAAAAAGCCGACGGAGAAGAATGGCTTTTGGAAATAGAAAAAGAAGCCGATGATGATCTGGGTATAAGCTTTGGCGAATCCTTGATGGACAGCTACAGAAGATGTCATAATAAGTGTGTTTTCTGCTTTATAGATCAAAATCCTCCCGGAATGCGTGAAACGATATATTTCAAAGATGATGATACAAGACTGTCATTTTTACAGGGAAACTATGTTACTCTTACAAATCTTCAGGAAAAAGATATAAAGAGAATCATAGATTATAAACTTGCACCGATAAATATCTCGGTTCATACTACAAATCCTGAACTCAGATGTACGATGCTTCATAACAGATTTGCCGGAAAACTTAAAGGCTATATGGATATGCTTTATGAAGCCGAAATACCTATGAATGCTCAAATTGTTTTGTGCAAGGGGATAAATGACGAAAGTGAGCTCGAAAGGACAATTAAGGATTTACTTTCGTATGCGCCTGTAATACAAAGTCTTTCCGTAGTTCCGGTAGGACTTACTAAATTTCGTAACGGGCTTCACAAGCTTGAGCCTTTTGATAAAGAAGACGCAAAAAATGTCATAGACCTGATTCATAAATATCAAAATATTGCAATGGAAAAATACAATTATCATTTTGTTCATGCAAGTGATGAATGGTATATCAATGCCGGCTATGAGATTCCCGATGAAGATAATTACGATGGTTATATACAGCTTGAAAACGGTGTCGGTATGACGAGAATGTTTCTTAATGAGCTTTCTTCTTCGGTAGACGCTTATTTACTTAAAAATAAAAAGCCATCAGAAAAAAAGATTAATGTTTCAACCATATCAGGAACTCTTGTATATCCTATTTTTTGTAAATCAATGGATATAATTAAAAGAGCAATACCGAATGCCAATATAAAGGTTTATAAGATTATTAATAATTTCTTTGGCGAAAAAATAACGGTTACGGGACTTTTGACAGGTCGGGACATAATTGAACAATTAAAGGATAAAGACCTCGGAGATGTATTGCTTTTACCTTCAAATACATTAAAGGCCGATGAAGATATCTTCCTTGATGATGTAACTCTTGAGGAACTTCAAAACGCTTTACAAGTTCCTGTGATTATTGTACAATCAGAAGGTATGGATTTTTTTGATACTATACTTGAATTATAAGATTAGAATGGAGATAAAAAATGAGCAGACCGGTAGTTGCCATAGTAGGAAGACCTAATGTTGGAAAATCGACATTATTCAATGCTTTGGCAGGAGATAAAATTTCAATTGTACAGGATACACCGGGCGTTACAAGAGACAGAATATATGCAGATGTAAGCTGGTTGAATTATAATTTTACAATTGTTGATACAGGCGGTATTGAGCCTGAAAGTAATGATGTAATATTAAGACAAATGCGTGAACAGGCAGAGATAGCAATCGAAACGGCGGATGTAATTGTTTTTCTGACGGACGTAAGACAGGGTCTTGTGGATGCCGACGGAAAGGTTGCTGATATGCTTCGACGTTCAAAAAAGCCTGTTGTTCTTGTTGTTAACAAGGTTGACAGCTTTGAGAAATTTATGCCTGATGTTTATGAATTTTATAATCTCGGTATCGGCGATCCCGTTCCGATATCCGCGGCTTCACAGCTTGGTATAGGTGATATGCTTGATGAAGTGGCGGCTCATTTTGATGAGTCCGCACTTGATGAAACGGAAGACGAAAGACCGAGAATTGCAATTATAGGAAAGCCGAATGTAGGAAAATCATCGATAATCAATAAGCTTTTGGGCGAAGAAAGAGTTATCGTATCCGATGTGGCCGGAACAACAAGAGATGCAATTGATACAGCCATTGTAAGAAACGGTACGGAATATGTATTTATTGATACAGCAGGATTAAGAAAGAAAAATAAAATAAAAGAAGAAATCGAAAGATACAGTATCATAAGAACAGTTTCCGCAGTTGAAAGATGTGATGTTGCCGTACTTGTTATCGATGCAACCGAAGGTGTTACCGAACAGGATGCAAAAATCGCAGGTATAGCCCATGAGAGAGGCAAGGGTATGATTATTGCCGTTAACAAGTGGGATGCTGTGGAAAAAGATGATAAAACAATCTATAAATTTACAAATGAGATACGTGAAAAGCTTGCGTATATGCCTTATGCTGAGCTTTTGTTCATATCTGCGGAAACAGGACAGAGATTGCCTAAGCTTTTTGAAATAATCGACAGTGTAATCGAAAATCATTCATTAAGAATCGCAACAGGTGTTGTTAATGAGATCATGACTGAGGCTGTGGCATTAAATCCACCGCCTACGGACAAAGGAAAGAGATTAAGACTCTTTTATATTACTCAGGTTTCGGTTAAACCTCCGACCTTTGTAATATTTGTTAACGATAAAGAGCTTATGCATTTTTCATATACAAGATATATTGAAAATAAAATCAGGGAAGCCTTTGGTTTCAGAGGTACACCGCTTAAATTTATAATTCGTGAGAGGAAAGAAAAATAATGTTATCAGGTTTAGCAGCAAGGTTTGGATGTATCGTAATCGGTTATTTATTCGGTATGATTCAGACTTCATACATACTCGGTAGAATAAAGGGAATTGATATAAGAGAGCATGGAAGCGGAAATGCAGGAACTACAAATGCTTTAAGAATTCTCGGAAAGAAAGCCGGAATAATCACATTTTTTGTTGATCTTGGAAAGGGTGCTGCGGCAACACTTCTTGTAAGAGCCATAATGATGAATTTTTATCCCGATGCAGTAAATTTATTTGTATGTTACGGAATGCTCGGAGCCGCACTCGGACATAATTTTCCTTTCTATCTTCATTTTAAGGGCGGAAAAGGTATTGCTGTTACGGGAGGTTGTGTAATTGGATTTTGTGATCCGGTATTTTTCTTTATCGGTCTTACATTATTCCTGGTTGTTGTTATTGCGACAAGATATGTATCTCTCGGATCAATACTTTTAATGTTTTATGTTGTGATTTATTATTCAATATTTGCATTCAAGGGACACTTCGGATTTGAAAATTCGGAAAAAATGCTGATAGAAAGCCTATGTGTTATTTGCGTTATAGCATTTATGGGCTTGTACAGACATAAGGAAAATATTAAACGACTTATACATCACGAGGAAAGAAAACTGGGAGAAAAGAAAAAGGAGGAATAAAACATATGAAGGTCTCTATTTTAGGAGCGGGCAGTTGGGGAACTGCCATTTCGGTTTTATTATGTGATAACGGACATGACGTAATGGTCTGGTCCATAGATAAGGATGAAATAAAGATGCTTAGCGAAGAAAGGGAGCACAAGACAAAGCTTCCCGGAGTTAAGATTTCAGATAATTTAAAGCTTACAAACGATGCTAAAGAAGCTGTTGAGTTTGCCGAGCTTATTGTTATGGTTGTACCTTCACCGTTTGTAAGAAGCACTTCAAAAACGATAGCGCCTTATGTTAAGGAAAATCAATTGATTGTCAATCTTGCAAAAGGTATAGAAGAAAGTACACTTATGGTGCTTACTGATGTTATAAAGGATGAGATTCCTCAGGCTAAAACAGCAGTATTATCAGGCCCGAGTCATGCTGAAGAGGTTGGAAAAAGACTTCCTACAACTGTTGTGGCAGGCGCCGAAAACAAAGAAGATGCACTTCTTATACAGGACGTATTTATGTCTGAATATTTCAGGGTTTATACAAGTCCTGATGTTCTTGGAATAGAACTTGGCGGAGCATTAAAAAACGTAATCGCTCTTGCAGCAGGTATTTCAGACGGTCTTGGCTGCGGTGATAATGCGAAAGCAGCACTTATAACCAGAGGTATTTCCGAAATTAAAAAACTCGGAGTTGCCATGGGCGGAGATGCCGAAACATTTGGCGGACTTTCGGGAATCGGAGATTTAATTGTTACCTGTTCATCAATTCACAGCCGTAATCGTATGGCAGGATATTATATGGGACAGGGATTTACTTATAAAGAAGCCATGGATAAGGTTAAGATGGTTGTTGAAGGTGTTTATTCGGCTAAGGCAGCTCTTAAGCTTTCCGAAAAATACGGAGTTGAAATGCCGATTGTAACCATAGTAAATGAAATTCTTTTCGGTAATATTACCGCAAAAGATGCTTTAAAACAGCTCTTAACACGTATGAGAACGTCCGAATCATTGTTCCAGGATTGGAAATAAAGGGGAGAAACGGTCAAATTGGCTAAAAAATTCACAAGAGAAAACTATAATAAAAAAAGATTAAAAAGAAAACTTCAAATTTTATTTATTTATGCTTTGATTGCTTGTTTTGCAGTTTGTCTTTGTGTTTTATTATACTTAAAGGTTTCTGATAAATACAAAGGAAAAAAAGCAGGAAAACTTAAATATACCGTAGCTGCCGAACTTGGCGAAAATCCAATCGGATATGTGGATTATAATTTGATGATAACGCATGCAGTTGTTCCTAGTTATATCGAGACAACAGAGGATGATCAAAGCCAAAATCAAAGTCCGAATATATCCACTGCGGATGCTTATACCGTACCCGATACGGTACTCGGTCCTGTTGAGGAGGTTACTCCTTCCAACTGGTATGATGAAAGCAAATATGAAAAAGTGGATGGTCCGGTTGATTTGTCTTATTTTGATAATGCTTGTTTTATTGGAGACTCACGAACCGAAGGACTTGTTTTATATTCTGGATTACCGAACATAAACGGATTTTACTATAAGGGCTTAAGTGTGGACAAGCTTGACACGGATAATGTTATTTCCATACCGGGTGTCGGTAACGGTTATACCTGTTATGACGCTGTCAGGGTAACCGATTTTGATGCATATTATCTTATGTTTGGTGTAAACGAACTCGGTTGGGTTTATGTTGATATGTTTGCCGATAATATGAGTAAATTTATTGACTTTATCAAATCCGAAAAGCCTGATGCCGTTATATATGTTCAAAGCATATTGCCTGTTTCGCTGACATCGTCTCAAAAGAGCGATATATACAATCAGGATAGAGTAAATATGTTTAATGAAGAATTATTAAAGATGTGTCAGGAAAGAGGAGATGTAATATATCTTGATTCCTCGGCTGCGGTTATGGACGAAAACGGATATCTTCCGGAAGAAGCTTCGACAGACGGTGTACATTGCAGCGCTGACTACATAAGACGACTTGTACAATTCTACAGATACAATACATTTATAAAAAAATAAAATAAAATGAATACCCCGGATTTTAAAGACATATATATTAAATAATGGAATTTAAAATCGGGGGTATTTTTATGGATATCTATAAAGATATTGAAAAAAGGACAAACGGCGAGATATACATTGGCGTTGTAGGACCTGTCAGAACAGGTAAATCAACCTTTATAAAAAGATTTATGGAAATGCTGGTTATACCTGCAATAGACGAAGAAAACAATCGTATGCGTGCAAAGGATGAACTTCCTCAATCGGCTGCGGGAAAAACCGTAATGACTACAGAACCGAAATTTATCCCTAAAGAAGCTGTGGATATAACAATCGGTGATGAAGTCAATCTTAAGGTTAGAATGATTGATTGTGTCGGTTATATGGTAAACGGTGCCGAAGGTCACGAGGAAGACGGAAAGGAAAGACTTGTCAGTACGCCTTGGTTTGATTATGATATTCCTTTTACCGAAGCTGCTGAGCTTGGAACAAAAAAGGTAATTCGCGATCATTCTACTGTAGGTATTGTCATTACGAGCGACGGAAGCATTACAGACATTGATAGAGAAGCGTACATAGAACCTGAGCAAAAAACAATTAATGAGCTTGATAATCTCGGTAAACCATATGTTATATTGCTAAATTCAAGGCATCCGTCATCCGAGCAAACGGTCTTGCTCGCGGATGAATTATCCAGGCAATACAATAAAACGGTTATTCCGGTTAATTGTGACAGATTAAGCGACTATGATATAAATAATATATTCGAAAGTCTGCTTCTTGAATTTCCCGTTACAGCTGTTAACTTTATTATTCCTAAGTGGGTCGAAGCCCTTGATAACGAAAATGAAATCAAAGCATATCTTATCGAGCTCGCAAAGGATTCTTTTGGCGGAATATATCATATGAGAGATATCGACAATCTTAAGATAGGTTCGGATGATTATATCGAAAAGATTGATATGAGCAATATTAATCTTGCGGACGGAAATGTAAATATCGGAATCAAACTTTATGATAAATATTATTATGATATGGTTTCGGAAATGCTGGGCTGCAGGATTCAAAACGAATATGAGTTTATGAAAGAATTAAAAGATCTTGCGGATACAAAATCAAGCTGTAAGAAGGTAAGCTCTGCATTGGCTCAATCATTAAAAACAGGTTACGGCTCCGTCACACCGGAAAAAGACGAGATATCACTTGATTCACCGGAGCTTATTCGCTCAGGAAATAAGTACGGTGTAAAGATTAAAGCGCAGGCTCCGTCGATTCATTTGATTAAAGCAAATATTACAACTGAAATAGCACCAATTGTGGGTTCGGAAGAACAGGCTAAGGATTTGATTAAATATATTAATAATGACGGAACCGAGGATAATGATATCTGGAGTGTAAATATTTTCGGAAAAACAATACGTCAGCTGGTTGAAGACGGGCTTGCTTCGAAAATTAACAAGATTAATCAGGAAAGCCAGCAAAAGCTCCAGGATACCATGGAGAAAATAGTTAATGATTCAAACGGCGGAATGGTTTGCATTATTATTTAAGATAGGTTATAATGTGCAAGGTGTTAAATTTCGTTGTTTAAGGATAAGATATGATAGAAAAACCGGAATATAAGATAAATGAATTTGAAGGCCCTCTTGACCTTTTACTTCATTTAATAGAAAAGAATAAATTTAATATATTTGATATACCGATTGCCGATATTACCGAGCAATATCTTGATTATGTGGCAAGAATGCAGGAAGAAAACCTTGATGTAATGAGTGAATTTCTTGTTATGGCAGGTACTCTTTTAAGCATAAAGGCTAAAATGCTTCTTCCGAAACATGAGGAGGAAGAAGAGGAAGAAGATCCTCGTTCAGAGCTTGTCAGAAGACTTTTGGAATATAAAATGTACAAATATGCTTCTTATGAGCTTAAGGATATGGAGCTTGATGCGTATAAGAATTATTATAAAGCACCGTCCATACCTGATGAAGTGAAGAATTTCAAAGAAGAAATAGATCCTGCCGATATTATCGGAGATACTACATTGGCACAGCTTAATGCGATATTTAATGAAGTTATGAAACGTACGGTTGACAGAGTTGACCCGATAAGAAGTAAATTCGGAACCATCGAAAAAGAAGAGGTAAATATCGAAGATA
>JAFSZR010000188.1 GCA_017459135.1 Lachnospiraceae bacterium
ACAACTTAATCTTGATACGCTGGTAAGAAACATTACCCTTGGTATCCGTTACTTCAATTACGATGTACGTATATTCACCGTTATATGCTTCGAAGTACTCAGGCTTTAATTGTAAGTTCTTTAAATCTTTACCTACATCATAAATGGTTCCTGACTTAAGCGGATTACCGTCCTTATCCTTGGTCATCTCAGCAATCATGATATGGAACGCATTATTTACATATGCATCCTTATTTCCGACTGCGGTAAGATAATCTAAGTCATAGTAAATTCTTACCTTAGCAAGTCCGTTACCCGGCTCACTTGTATCAACCGTAGCACTGAAGCTGAATTCAGGCCAGTCATCCGTATTCTTTACTTCCATCAGATAATCGGTTCCGTCCTTCGTCTTCTTCTTCTCAGTCTGATAATCGTAAACCGTAATACCAGGCTGATTAACCGAATTCTTAACCGAGTTAACGATTATGTTGATGTAAAGTCTACGCTCATCATTGTTATCCTTGTAAACACCTGTTACCTTTGAATGTCCGGCACCACAGTAGTTTACATATCCGAACGAGTAGATGAAGTAACTGTCCATACCGTCTCTCGGTGAGGCACCATGCATTGATGATGCCGAAGCAGTTTTTCCGTTAGCTGCACCGTTATTACCACCCGCAAGTGAATACCAAACCGTCATATTCGGATTATCAAGCTCAAGTGCATAATGCTGAGCGTGTGTAGGTGATATATTAAGGTCATCACTAAGAGTAAACGGATACTGAGTTACTATACCCTTATTATTCTGACTTGCTTTATCGGTACCATACTGATTTGCTTTCTTTAAATTAGGAACAAAGTTAGCATTACTACTCTTCATATATGTTGTTGCAAGCTCCCAATACTGCTGTCCATACCTGTATGGTGAACCACCGCTTGCTCCGTTTGTACCGTAATCGGTTGTTGCAAATGAATCGGTATAAACGACCTTAGTTAAGTACTTCTTACCGTATGCCAATTCAAAACCGCTAAATCCGACCTTCATATCCTGAACCCAATTAGCATATTTGTCATCACCTGTATTATAAGAAAGATTTGTCATAAAGTATCTGTCAGAGTCAGTTGATGTATATGGAAGATAGTAGGTATTTGCATTAGCACTTGAGCTAAGCGAAAGACCTCTGTTTCTATCCATACCGAAGTATCCTCTTAAGGTCTCTGTTAATACATGTGAACCTGTATCTCTTGATGCAGTCAATGTATCATGGAATAAAAGTAAGCTTCCGTCATTCTTCATATAAGTTATAAGATCTGCAAGTGCCTGTGCGTCGGTCATATCATCGCCTGCAAAATCATCTGAAGGTCCGATAATAACCATATCGTAGGTACCTGAAATCCAATCATCAGGATTTGTAAATCTTAAATAATCCTTATATTGCTTATGATAGTTTATCTCAACTTCCTTAAGGTCTCTGTAGTCAAAATATGCATTTGCAAGATTTAACTGTTCAATATCATAAGGATATGTGTATCTAAATGTATTGCTTCCTACAGCTGAGAAGATATCCGAATATCTTCTTGTCTTAAGCACAATAGTAAGATCTTTTGCATAACCTCCCGTATTACTTGCTATAGCCGTATTAAGTGCAGTTTCAAGTGCAGGTATAGAAGCATCGGTCGCCGCTTTAGCCAAAAGATAATTCTGATAAGCACCGTTAGCCTGTTCCTTATACTCTTTCTTGGTTATAAACTTAAGCTTCTCATCATCGGTTGTAAGAAGTGACCATTCCGCATAATCCGGATCTGTAGCATCTATAGTAAATGCATTTATCTTAGCTGCTTTATCTGCCGCTGACATACTGGAGAAATCATATGCTTTTGCGATATCTCTTGATAACTGTTCAAATTCACCTCTTAATAAGATATCAATATCAAAATCATAAAGGTCTCCGACATCATCAGCAAGGTTAGTAGACCAGTCATCTACGCCGGTGTAGCTTCCCATAGTCATAGTACTGTCATACTTCGGAAGACCGAATATATGCTCATGCTGACCAAGATAAGGATCATTACTGGTTGTATGTCCGGTACTTGGAGTTATATTACTTTGATAATAAGCACCGGTTCCGCTGTATCTGATATCTACTTCACTTGTGCTGTTTGCAAGAGGATTGTACTCAAGTCTTTCATATGTCTGCTGACAAATCGGACAGAAGTAAAGTGCATTTGAACCCTGTGCACCCTCACCGTGAGTTGAGCCAAGCTTATTACGTCCCTGCTCGTTTACCTGTACGGCAGCACCCGGCATAATCTGTAATACTCTTACAGTCTGCTTTTTACCGGTTGAATTCTTGATATATGAGATACCTTTTGTATATGCCGTTAATCCTGTAGCAGTATCTGTTATCTCAAGCATCCAGCTTACAGGTCCAAAGAACCTGCTTGATAATGTACAATTAACTGTACCGCTATTTCCTGAAGTACTTTGCGAGAAGGAATCAGCAACAGCACTTGCATCAGTCTCATATACATTATTTCCGTCATCATCAATTAAAAGTCTTGCACTAAAGCCTTTTGAACCGATTCCCGAAACTTCATATACAAAATTAAGATTTCCGGTATCAAGTCTTGTAGTAGAATCATAATAATTATAGGTTAAAGGCATTGAAGTAACTGTAAGCTTAGGTCTTGATGATGAACCCTTAACAAGATTGTTAACCTTGTCATAATCAGTAAAGAACGCCTCATCTGAAGTATTATTTATACCCCATAATACCGTGTTCTTAGGATCACCCGTTTTTGCGGGAGCAGTTGAACCGGTAGTCGTTTTCCTTGCATAACAGGTATCAAGGAATTTTCTCATATTACTGTCCGGATCGATTGAATTCTGAAGGTATCCGCTATCAAGCACAGCCTGATACGCAGTTGTAACATCATCTTCAATAATTACAGGCATTCCCGCCTCAACGTAGGCATTAAGCTCATTAAGTCTGTCAAGAGAAATATCATTACCGTTTAATAACTGGAATGAAGTCTGATAACTTCCGCCTATTTTAACATCAGCGGCAGGATTTCCTGACTTTACATCACCACCTGAGTATCCAAGTGAAGAAACTGAGGTAACAACCATATCTCCGTTATGAGTATACATGGTATAAATCGGGAAGTACTTATAGTTCTCAAGGCTTGCACCTGAAGTACTCATATAACCCCAATTCATAAGTCCGGCAAGGTTTCTCCAATTCTGAGGCTCCTTAAGTGCGGTCTTATTGCCACCTACATATATCAGGTCATAGGTTCCGAGGATTGGCTCCTTACTTGCAGCAAGCTCCTCGGTTGACATATGAACTATCTGAATCTTACTTGCATCAATTCCGACTGCATCTGCAATCTTCTTTTTGCTGATTTCCCAGTCATAGTACTCAACATCAATGTTTCCGTCTTTATCTCTCGAAAGAGTATCCTTATCAACATCATTAAGTACATTTGCAGGAATAGTATAATACTTATTACCTAATCTTGCAGCCAAATCCAAATCTATAGGATAACATGGCTGAATCTCAAGTACAGTGTACATATTTGAAGAACTTCCCTTACCGCCTATACCTCTGTATGTCGACCTGTTAATAAGGTCTGATATAGCACCGGCACCGGATTCTCCACCGCTCATTATTGTATTAAGCTCTTTAGCATTGGTTACCATAATATTTGAATATCTTGCGATATTATCGGTGGTTGCAACCATATAATAAAGCTCTAAATAGTTATATTCCTGAACGTTTGATATCGTTGTAGATGAACTCGAGCTGGTAGATGTAGCAAGACCCGAAGGATAAACCATACTTACACTTCCGTACATTGCACCTGCCAACTTGTTGTATACATCTGTTGATATATTACCTGTAACGGTTTCATCAATTATTACAAAATCATATTTATCAAGCTCAATTGTACCTGCCTCAACCATTGCAAGAGTTCCCTGCTCAAGCTGAATAAAATCAGGTGTAGTATACTTACCATTATAGATTCCGTTTGATACCTGATTATTACCGCTTATATCATATACCTTTGCATCTGTCGGAACAGCATATGCATCGGTCAGACCAGGAAGATGATAGGTTGCTGCATCTGCAGTCACATCAGGAAGTGTTGCCGGAATAAGCTTTGTAACCATAGTACTTGTGCTTGAACCGGAAGCACTTAAAACAAGAAACTTACTCATATTCTTGTCACTTTCTCCATCCTTCTGGAGAACAGTCCACTTTCCCTTAGCATTCTGGTTCTTACCGTTTATACCAAGGTACATGGAGCTTCCTTTATGCTTAAGGAAATCACCGACGTCCTGATTTGCATAATCCCAACCAAAGGTGTAATAGTATAAACCTGAAGAAAATACATCACTGGCAAGTGTTGCCATGGTTTCCTGAGTAGTGTTTCCACCACCGTTACCATTGCTTGATGACTTCTGAGAATTAATTATGAGAGGTTTATAATCACCTACCGCATAAGTATGTAAGATATCATATAAGCTCTCACAAATATCATTAGTCTTACTGAAAGCTGTTGAACCCTGGTTAACATATATAAGGTCAGCATTTGATATTTCCTTTAAAATATCTTCATCGCTATTTTTAATAGACGAAGCCTTGTATGACTTATAGTTAACCATTCCGGTTGCCATAACTTCCTTAAGAGTTGAATGACCATTAATTACATAGTTTTCAAAACTTTTATTTGTACAAAAATCCTTAAGTCCCGAAGCCGCACTACCTGAATAAATCTCAATTATATTATAGTGTGGATCTACATCAGGATCGGTTGTTTTTGAATTTTGAATTATGTAATCAATATTGGTCTTTGAGCCTACAGAAGCTGCTTCTGTTGCCTCTGCCATAAGTAAAGATTCATCCTGAATCTCCTCGTCCGCATGAGAGAAAGACAAGAAGGTTACGGCAAGTGCCATGAAAAGCATAGCAACCAATGCAGTTATTTTAAGCTTCATATTCTTTTTCATTTTGCTTTTACCTCCCTTTCTTAATCCTTATCCAATACATCTGAGTTTCTGAGTTTAATCATCCCGCTTGTTTTATGTCTCATATTCTTGTCATAGATATTAAGCTCCAAGCCTATGGCTCCATTCTTATAATCGACTGTTACAATACATCCTGAAACATATTTATCATCACTTATTTTCAGGTAATTAAACACATCCGTGTAAAGATTACTTTCACCAAGCACACCTGATGCAACATCATCTTTTTTCGTTTGCAACGCATATCTGTTTTCCAGATACATATTTTTGCCTTCAAACGTGTAAGTGCTTCTTAATGTATCATTTACATCATAAATTGCATCACCGTTAGATGTAAGTGCTATTCTGTTAAGCTTTACATTTCCACCATAGATATGATCGGTACGAGTTCCCGATATAAGCGACGGTGAACCGGTATCTACTGCCCCTATCTCGTCAATAGGTACAGACATATCGATAATAATCTTTTCAACATATATTTTTGTCGAGGGACTTATCGGTGCCTGTGCAGTTGAACCACTGCCATAGCCGGAAAAAACTTTTATTTTAGTTTCATCTACTCCATGAGCCTTAAGATCTGCTCTTGCAGCTTCATCAGAAGCATAATAGTAATAACTTAATGTTCCTGACGTAGCATCACCCGGCTTTGAACCATCAAAATTCAAATCGGTGGAACACTCATATCCATATATTACAATTCTTTTTGCCTGCATAATGTCATCAGACATTTTATCATAAACAGATTGTGCGGAATTTTGTATACTGATATTAGACCTCGTTTTCCTAAAACTCAATATACTGCTTCCCATAAGAGCACTTACCGCAGTCATGATAAAGGCAAGCATCGCTATTGCAATAACAAGTTCTATAAGGGTGAAACCGTTATTGCTTTTATTTTTCTTCATCAACGTTCATCACTCCTTATCTACTTTGATATATAGCTTCCGTTTCTGTTTACCCTGACCGTTGAAACCTTATCGTTGTTACTTGCTTTTCTAAACTCATAAACACCGTAACCGAGTTTACAGTTTCCTCTTTTATCAAACGCTATAACATAAGAATCAGCAGTTGCATCATTGCCGTTTATATCATAAAACTTTATATTCACATAGGCTGACAAGCATATACCCTTACCCGAGCTGTCATTTATAGACTTTATGTACGGATCAGATTCTGTTTTACCAGTATCTGAATATTCTCCGTTAACATGCTTACAAATACACTTCTGTAAATAATACTTTCCGCCTGTTTTATAGATTCTTAATCCAATCGTATAGTTTTCCTCATCAGCATCAATGGTACCATTTTCATTTAAATCAACACCATTATTCTTTGATAAGCTTATAACATCAGCCAAAGCATTTTCAAAAGAGCTTGATGCTTCCTTAGCCTTTGCTCCATGCATAACAGCCATGGTTATAAAAGATGCCGTTGTCATAATTGCTATAATCGCTATAACAATTATAAACTCGGTCAACGAAAAACCTCTGTTGTCTTTTAAGCTTGCTCTAAATCTCTCTTTAATCTTAACCATCAACACCACCTCTATTCTACGTTCTTCATCCAGTTGTTAATTCTTACAACATCTGAATAGTCAATAGTATCAATAGTTTTAGCTTCAGTATCATTATTATCTTCTATGATTTCGGAACCTTCAAAGCCCTTAAACAAATCAAGGAAGTCCTTACAATTATGGTCACCCGAAAGCTGACATTCTCTTAAGATAGCTCTACATATCTCAGCATTTGCATTTATAGTCTGCATATCGTTTGATATGTAAATCTTACCTCCTGATACAATCAAGCCTTCAAATCCTGTAACTGTGTTTCCAAAGACAACATCACCCTTAGTAATGATAATTCCCTTAACTATACCTTCCTCATTTACGGTTACTGTATCTCCAGAATATACTACATAATATCCCGATGAAAGAGAAAGCTTCTTTTCACCATCACCTATCTTATCAAAGTTAAGGAACTTGTTAATAGGTGTAATGGAAGCTTCAGTATAATTATCATCACTAACTAAATCGTCAACATATTTTTCCTCAAGTTTTTCGGCTGTAGAAAAATGTCCGAGATTCCATTTAACATAATTGTATTCTTTTTCAAAGTCATCCGAATAAGACATAACGTCTTTTCCACTTGTTGTGGTATCAACAAATTTTTCTCCTGTAAATAAACTACTTAAATTCTTAGTGTTACTTACAGCTACATTAAATTTTGTACCTTCCTTTGATGTTAACGCACCACTTGAGTAAATAAATGTATCCGACTTAGGCAAAAGAATATTTCCTGCCGTAAAGCCTTCATAATCAGTTATATCTACAAGATAATCTTTGATTACACTGTTTTCATTATTAAGCTCTGCAACATAATCAGTTATAAAGCTTGCAGCATAAGCTTCAGCTGTTGGAAAATCTTCTATAAACTTATTACAGTAAGCTTCACCAAGTGCATTAATCGCAGCTGAGTTTTTGCTTGCAATATATCTGTAGGCTCTTGCAAAGTCATAATAATAATACTTCTTACCGGACACCTCCTGCATAATACAAGGGATTGCATACTTACCCTTTGCATCCTTAAATCTCTTCTCAGGGAAATATTTTTCAAATAAATCACTTCCCTGTAATGCAGGATGTAAATCTGCATCATATTGTGTATTGCCATAATCATCATCTGGAAGATGAGTTGTTCCGTCAAGGGCAACTGCCTCTGTAGGTATACCTGTATATTGAACTGGAATATACGCTAACTGATTTGATTTAAGCGACAAGCTTTCACCTGTCTTATAATCTCTTAAATAAACCGTATCTGTAGTATTTGTGGTAGTACTGAAATTATTTGCGGTAGGTGAAAATTCCACTGTCTGAATATTAATGTGAGAAGAAGTCGTATTATTGCCTTCACTATCTTTAACAGCTTCTTCTTCATTGGTAACATCCTTTGATAATTCTATATAAGAACGACCGGCAAGGAAAAATACTGTTGTTTCCGAAAGATTAATTGTAGATTGCTCGCCATTTATGATAAATGCACTACTGTTATAATGACCTCTGTTCTCCATCTTGATTACCGGGTTATTTCCATTCTTTATTACGTTTCCATTTGAATCATATTGAACAAATCCTGTCTGGAAATTGTTGGTATCAACTGTAGGAAGGAAAGTTCTTGTATCCTTTGTAGTGCTGTCACCGTATCCATAATACTTACCTCTGAGCGAAAAATCGGAAGCAGTAGCGTTAATTTCCGTATCATCTTTTACGTAAAGATTCGCACGAAATGTAGCTTTTGAACCGGTATAATCATAAATTATATTTCCATCTTCATCTTTTTTTGTAGTCGGAACCTTTAAGCTGTATCCGCCAAGTATAACATTATCAGCCCATACCTCGGTTTCAGAAACTGCAGAACCATTCTTACCATATATGTTAAGAGAACCAGCGTCCATAACCGAAATTGAGCCTGGAACAATTACCATATCTGCAAGGATAGATACATTAGAACCATCCACAAAAAGACCGGAATACATACTTCTCTTGTTAACACCATCAAAATACTGTCTATTAATATCATCAGTTTTATTCATGATGGTTGATTGTAAGTTATAGAAAGTATTCGACGAAGGACTTTTACTGTCATATTTTCTTGAAGTAACACTTCCGTGAGTGTATTCAAACTTAACGTCCTTATTTGCAGCATCCTTATAAGTCTTTGAAAATACTCTGTTGGAATCCTTTACAGTTTTGTCATATGCGCTTGCATCATAAGCCTTATTGTAATAATCAGCAGCTGCATATATATTTCCAACTATAGTAATCGGCATCTTGGAGTCAATTTCTATACCCATATCCGCAACCATTGAAAAAGTAAAGATGTTTGGTGAACCACCGCTTGTTGAATTAAACAACACATCAAAATCCGGGTTACCTATCTCAATGTCTGCAGATATAGTCTGAGTATAATCTCCTACCGCTTTCTTGTAGTTAACAGTTCTGGTAAGTGTTACATTCTTAACTATTATCTTATCCAATTTACCATCAACATTTATCTTTTCAACCGAAAGTCTTGATTCATCCAATTTAACCGAAGGATCGGTTATATATTTTTTAAGTGAATCAGCAATATTGGCAGCCTGGAAGTAAGTATTAGACTCAAGATTATGCATAAATCTATCCTTAAACATCTTTTCTGCATCATCATCACTTATTTTTGCATAAGTCTGTGTTGGTATATCGAAATAAACCATATTCTCAACTGTATAAACATATGCTTCCTGCATGTTCTCCAAAGTCTCAGAACCTACACCGGCATATATCTCATTCATCGCCTGCTCTACGTAGTAAAAGTTATCTCTTGCATTTACATCCTGCATTCTTAGTCTGTACGCATAACCGGCTGCAGTAAGAAGCGCTCCGACAATTATTCCTATGAATGCCATGGAAACAATCACCATAATTATACTGGAGCCGTTATTATTTAGTTTTTTTATCATTTTTTTG
>JAFSZR010000189.1 GCA_017459135.1 Lachnospiraceae bacterium
GATCAACTCCGTGAGTGTACATATTCATGGCAAGTGTAATTATATCAACATTACCTGTTCTCTCACCGTTTCCGAAAAGTGTTCCTTCTATTCTGTCAGCTCCGGCAAGTATACCAAGCTCGGCGTCAGCTACACCTGTTCCCCTGTCATTATGAGGATGAAGTGAAAGGATAACATTTTCTCTGTTATGCATATTTTTGCTCAGATACTCTATCTGGCTTGCATATACATGAGGAAGTGACATCTCAACTGTAGCAGGAAGATTGATTATAACCTTTCTTTCCGGTGTAGGATTCCAGATATCTATAACAGCATTACATACTTCAAGTGCATATTCCGGCTCAGTTCCCGTAAAGCTTTCCGGTGAATATTCAAACGGATAATTCATACCGTATTCTTCCGAAAGATCATTTAAAAGCTTTGCTCCGTCGGTTGCAATCTTAAGTATTTCTTCTTTTGATTTCTTAAATACCTGCACTCTTTGTGCATATGAAGTTGAATTATAAAGGTGAATTATTGCATTTTTTGCACCCTGTACAGCTTCAAATGTTTTCTTTATGATATGTTCTCTTGCCTGAGTAAGAACCTGAATGGTTACATCATCAGGTATAAGATTTTCCTCTATAAGTGTGCGGCAGAACTGGTACTCTGTCTCGGATGCAGCAGGGAAGCCCACCTCAATTTCTTTAAATCCGATTCTTACAAGTTCTTTGAAAAACTCTATCTTCTCATCAAGACTCATAGGAACTATAAGTGCCTGATTTCCGTCTCTTAAGTCAACACTGCACCAGGCCGGTGCCTTATCAACATATTCCTTATTTACCCAATCGGTACATTTTACCGGCGGCATATAATAGCCTCTTTGATAATTCTTAACATTTTCCATCATAATTCATTCCTCCTTAAATGCAGTCCATCTGAGATTTATTATAATGTGATACTGTTTACAAAAAAATAAACCCACGCTCTAAATCTTTTAGAGACGCAAGTTTTCGCGCGGTACCACTCTAATTCATACTTGATGTATGCACTCTCACAGATACGGACTATATTGTCTTATATCCTCCTGCTGTAACGGTCAGGATCCGTTCGCGTCTACTGATATCAGCATGATACCGTTCAACCGACTGCTCCAAGGTGAGTTCGAAAATCCTCCGATACTGTCTCACACCAACCGACAGCTCTCTTAAAACATCAGACATTCTACTATTCCTCTTCTTAGCATTTACAAAGTTACCTTAACACATTTTATTGAATATGTCAAACAAATTCCTGTTTGTCTAGCTAAGGCAGACAGGAATTCAGGTAAATAATCTGTCAATTGCTCTTTCGGCGGAGGATAATACACTTTCGGTGTTTATGTATTCTATGTCAAGACCTTCTGCTTTGATGAGCAGAGTGTCGGTTATTCCGTAAAAGCTCTGCGCCAATGCATTTACATATCCGAAACCGTAATCAGCCTTATAAACCTGACCACCGGCAGTCATTACATAGTAGAGTTTCTTTGCATTGCATAAGCCGTGAACAACACCGTTCTCGTCATAGGAAAAGGTTAATCCAAGGACCGTTACCTGTTCAAAATATTGCTTTAAAGTTGCAGGGAACGAAAGATCCCAATAAGGTGCCGCCACTACAATTGTATCTGCTGCCGCAAAATCCTTTGCAAGATTAAAAGCAGAATCCGAATAATCACCGGTTTGGACGCATTTATCCCTAAAAGCAAGAAATGTCTCATCCACATGAGGAAAATCCAATTCCGACAGCTTAACCTCTCTTACCTCATCATCAAATTTATCAGTAAGATATTTCGCAAGTCTTAATGTTCGAGACTCTTCACGTACACACGCATTAATAAGTAATACCATTTTTTCGCCTTTCCCTAAATAAAACAAACCCTATATTTCCACTAATCTTTTACAATGTCTTTCCCTGAATAAAATAAACTCCATATCTCCATTGAACTTTTACAATAAAGAATGAATAAAACTTTTCTTCGTTATTATACCATATCTGTTTAATATGTGATATAATGAAAAAACAATTTTTACCAAGGAAGGAATTACGATATGCCACCGATTAGCAATGATTGGGCCAAGGCTCTTGCACCCGAATACAAAAAAGATATTTCCGCCCGGCGATGATATTTTTAACGCCTTTCATCTGACACCCTTAAGTGATGTCAAATGCGTTATAATCGGTCAGGATCCGTACCATGATGACGGTCAGGCACATGGTTTATGCTTTTCTGTAAAGCCCGATGTTGCCATCCCGCCTTCACTTGTGAATATTTATAAGGAGCTTCATGAGGATCTCGGATGTTATATTCCGAATAACGGTTATCTTGTCAAGTGGGCAAAACAGGGAGTTCTTTTGTTAAATTCAGTGCTTACGGTTCGTGCGCATCAGGCTGCCTCACATCAGGGTAAGGGCTGGGAGGAATTTACCGATGCAGCCATACGTGCCGTAAATGAGCAGGACAGGCCGATAGTCTTTTTGCTTTGGGGCGGATTTGCCCAAAAGAAAGCTGCCATGCTAAACAACCCAAAACATCTTATACTCAAGGCGCCGCATCCGTCACCGCTTTCGGTTTACAGAGGATTTTATGGTTGCAGGCACTTCAGTAAAGCAAACGAATTTCTTGAGGCAAACGGTATCGAGCCGATAGACTGGCAGATAGAAAATATATAACTCATCGGAAGGCAGATAACGTATAACTCATTAGAATATAGATGGTATATCTCATTACCGGTATCTCTTAATATCACTTAATGTATGAAAGAGATATGTTTTAAATTTGACGTCATATCATGAAAGGGCAGATTAAAAGTATTTGTTATGGAAATATATATAGTAAGACACGGTGAAACCACCTGGAATAAAGGCAAAAGGCTTCAGGGAGGCAAGGATATAGAATTGAACGACTACGGGCGTGAGCTCGCCATAAAAACAGGCGAAGGATTAAAGGATACAAAAATCGATCTGATATATTCAAGTCCGTTAAAGCGTGCCTATGAAACCGCCACACTTATTCGCGGCAATCGCAATATAGAAATTTTGACCGACGATCGAATAAAGGAAATCAGCTTCGGTCACTTTGAAGGTGAAAACTTCTCCGAGCTTATCAAGGATGAAAATCTTACCTTTAAATATTTTTTTAAAAAACCGGACTTATATGTCGCATCCGATGATGCCGAAACCTTTGAACATTTAATTGAAAGAGCCGGTGATTTTATGAAAGATAAAATCGAACCCCTTGAAGATAAATGTGAACGTGTTATGATAGTTGCTCACGGTGCAATAAACAAAGCCATCATGAGCTACATAAAAAAACACCCAACCAGTGAATTTTGGTCAGGCGGCCTACAAACCAATTGCAATATAATAGTTGTAGACTACAATGATGGCAAATATAATGTAATAAATGAAACTATGATTATGTATAACGGCAGTCTGTAAACAAACTGCCGTTTTTTATTTTATGAAAAGTCGGAATATACTTTAATAATTTCTTCCCTCGTTGCAAGATATTCCGAAAATGCACTTGCTGAGCCTGCGGCAATTCCCATTTTGAATGCATATTCCATATTTTTATTTTCAAGCCATCCTGCTATAAAGCCCGCAACCATCGAATCACCTGCGCCGACCGCATTTACAAGTTCACCCTCCGGTGCTTCACTTTCATATACGGTTCCGTCTTCGCAAACCAATACTGCGCCTTTACCCGCAAGTGAAACAAGTACATTTTTTGCACCCATATCACGAAGCTTATTTGCATAAGGAATTACACTTTCTCTGCTATCAAGCTTTATTCCGAATATCTCTCCGAGCTCATGATTATTCGGTTTAATGAGGAACGGTCTGTATTTAAGCACATTCAGGAGTAAATCTTTAGATGCATCGACAACTATATCTATATCCTTGTCGGACAGCCTTTCCATAATATCAGCATAAATAGAAGCCGGTACCGACGACGGTATGCTTCCGGCAAGAGCCAAAATATCTTTGTCCTTTATCGAGTCAAGCTTTTCCATAAGTTCATCAAGCTTTTCTTTTGATATATCAGGTCCCGAGCCGTTTATTTCGGTTCCGTCGATGTTTTTTATCTTTATATTTATTCTGGAATTACCCTCGTCAACGGTTATAAAATCTGCATTTATACCCATTTTCTTTATTCTCTTTGTAATCTCTTCACCCACAAAACCTGCTGCAAAATAAAAAGCAGTATTTTGAATACCAAGGTTGCTCAACACGGTTGATACATTTACACCTTTTCCGCCGGGTAAAATCATTTCAGACGATGTTCTGTTTGTAAGTCCGAGTTTTAAATCATCAACCGTGACTATATAATCAAGAGACGGATTAAGTGTCACCGTATAAACCATATGTTTTCCTCCGTTTATTCAAGTACAATTTCCTCGCCGGCTTCTACAATCAGCTTATTCGGTGCATCAAAAGCTTCCGCTTTATCCATATCAAAATCCACGCCCGGTGCTATATGGTAAGGAATACTATGCTTTGCGTTTATGGTATTTGCACACTCCGCAGCTTCTTCCAAGCCCATATTATATACACCGTCACAGCATATAAATGCATAATCAAGATTTCTTGATGCAAGCTCAGACATCTGAGGTGTGGTTGATGTATCTCCGGTAAAATATACCGACACGCCGTTTGAAAATGTAAGTATATAACCTACACAGCTCGAAACATTATGATTAGGATTATATCC
>JAFSZR010000190.1 GCA_017459135.1 Lachnospiraceae bacterium
ATTTCAATATTATTATCCAAAAGATATGTCCTTATGGCATTTCCGAGCTTCTCGTTATATATGACAAAATGTATCTTCGGTGAAAGTGCCTTATTCATGGATACCCACTTTCTGCTGATTGTAAAGTCCATATTTTTAAAGGTACTGCAGGTTATGTTTTTTATACTTCCGTCATCCTCCGAACGCAAGAATTCTTCAAATTCTTTTTCCTTATCGGCAGTATATATAACCATCAAAGGTTTTGCTTTTTTAAGCATATATCTTGACTTTGCCTTATAGTATGGAAGCTCGTCTTTCTTTGTTGTTACATAAAACTTTCCGCGCTCCTGATTATTGCTTAAGCATTCTCCCGAAAGAGCCACGGAACCGGAAGTCATGTGTGAAGTGCAAAACATATCCGACGGCTTCTTAGGAAAATAATACGGTGAAATAGCTCCCGTCATATACATCGGAAACCAACCCTCCATGCCAAGTATCATTTCCTTCATGGGTCTGTCAATGTTATGAACCATATTGAGGTGTAGTCCTTTTTTCAAAAGCATAGACATGGCAACGATATATCTTTTTTTGAACTTGTCGTCTTCGGCAGCCTTAGTCATAGGAAGGTCGTTATAGAAAAAAATCGGTTCAGTTGATTTTGATAAAAGTGTAAGCTTCATAAATTCTTCCTCGGAAGCTTTTCTACCCTCGACTCCGTAATAACTCTTTCCGCCATGAAGTATAATCGGACTGTTTATTACTTTTACTTTTCCGAAATCTTCATTGATATAATCATCAAGTGAAAAATCGTCAAGTCTCTTTAAGAATCCATGAATTATCTCATTATAATCCGTATGTCTTTCCAAAAGCCAGTTCTTTATCTTATTTTTGTATTTATCGTCACCCTTTAATTCCTCAGGTTTACAATCAAAAATCTTTGATATAAAATTTCTCTTTTCCGAAGATTTATAGTTTTTTACTATATAGTTTGTTATCCTCTCGATAAAAGCATCTATATCAAAAGGCTTTCTTTCGGCTTTTTTAATCCTCGATATATAAGATGCATCATAGCCCAAAGCCTTTCCCATACTGACATTCGAAAGTCCGAGACCCTCCTGAAGCAACTTAAAATTACCGACAAAATCTTCAAAATCATAGCTTTTCTTTGAATAATTCAAGCTTTCCTCAAATATGCTTACAAGCTCCGATTTTTTTATTTCAATTGATTTTTCTTCTGCAAGCTTACAAAGTGCATCCGAAAGCTTAGTCAGATATTCGCTGTCAGGCTCCGGCTCTCTTTTTCCACTGACATATCTGCTTATCGCCGCATTCGATATGCCTGTTTCTTTGCTAAGCTCCGTAGCAGAGCAGCCTATAATTTCCATGTATCTCTTTAATTCTTCGGAAAATCTCATCATTTACCTCCTTTTTAATACTTTAAACTCCAAACTCACATAGGTTTATTCATAACTAAATACAAAAATACCAATAAATTATATCTCAACTTTCTATAAGTCTATCGTATACTCATAAATCTCTCTTTTCGAAACTCCTCTATCCTTGGCTACAAGCTTTGTAGCTTCCTTCTTATCCATACCCTGCTCAATGTACATTTTTAGATGCTCCGGAACAGACATCTGCTCCCATTTTGCAGCAGCCTCTTTCTCGATTTCTTCCGCCGATTTGCCACGAATTACAATTATACACTCGCCCTTTGGTTCATTTTCCGTATAATACTCCGCCGCCTTATAAAGCGACGTTTTAAAAAATGTTTCGTGTTTTTTTGTAAGCTCCCTGCACACGGTTGCTTCCCTGTCTCCCAAAGTCTCGCTTAATTCCTTAAGCGTCTTTGCAAGCCTGTGCGGTGCTTCGTATATTATCATGGTTCTTGTTTCGTTTTTTAATTCTTCAAGAATTTGTTTTCTTTCTTTTTTTTCTTTTTCGGACGGCAGAAATGCTTCAAAAGCAAATCTTCTTGTCGGCTGTCCCGATGCGATAAGTGCATTTACGGCGGCACAGGCGCCCGGAACCGGAACTACCTCTATGCCGTTTTCGTAGCATTTTTTGACAAGCTCTTCTCCCGGATCGGAAATGCCCGGAGTACCCGCATCAGTTATCTCGGCTATATTTTTCCCATCCAGCAAAAGCGCCACAAGCTCAACGGCTTTTTCGTATTTGTTATGCTCGTGATAGCTTGTCATCGGGGTCTTTATCTCAAAATGATTTAAGAGTTTTATGCTGTTTCTTGTATCCTCTGCCGCAATGATATCCGCTTCCTTAAGAATTCTTACTGCACGGTAAGTCATATCCTCAAGATTACCTATCGGGGTTGCGACAAGATAAAGTTTTCCTGCCATATTCTTTTCCTTTTCGATTATAATTATCTGTTATTACCGTTCAAATGTCCGCTTATCTATATATTTTCATAATCTGCTTTACTGCTTGTCATATCCGTCATATCTTAAAAGAAGCTCATCCGTATAGCTTCCGTCCCTGTTATAAACCACAAGTGTCGGTTCAATCTTAATCATGGAATTACCGCCCTTAAATGCTTCTATAAGCACCATGTTCGGTTCCTTATCCTCATACGGCTGAACTAAAAGCATACGCTTAGGCTCAAGACGGTATGATGATAAAAGCCTTATTATCTCAGCAAGACGAAACGGTTTATGAACCATGGCAAATGAGCCGCCGACCTTTAATAAATATGCCGCAGCCTTGACCACGTCTTCAAGCGTTAGAAGGATTTCATGTCTTGCGATATTTTTAGGCTCGCTCGGGTTTTCAAGTCCGTGACTTCCGCTTATATACGGTGGATTCGACACAACCGCATCAAAGCTTTCTCTTTTAAAAAGAGTGTCAACTTCCTTTATATCTCCGCAGACTATATCAATCTTATCTCCAAGATTATTGTACATAACTGAACGAAGCGCCATATCGGCGCTTTCATTCTGAATTTCCAATCCCGTAAAATGTGCTGCCTTGTTTCGCGCTTCCATAAGAATCGGTATTACTCCGGTTCCCGTTCCAAGATCCATAACCCTGCCGCCTTTTTTGCCTGTAGCAAAATCGGCCAACAGCACAGCATCCATTCCAAAACAAAACATATCGGGATTTTGTATTATCCGGTAACCCTTGCATTGAAGGTCATCCAGTCTTTCATTATCTTTAATTATTACATCCATACATTTTCCTGTTATTTCATAATAACAAACCGTTCTATGTTTTCAAAAGTTTATCAAACAGTTATTAGTCATTAAGCTTTGATCCGCCCTCTTTTGCTTCAAGAGCTTCAAGAGCCTTTAACTCTGCATCATTTACCTGATTGTCATTTCTTCTTCTGCGAGGCTTGAATCTAAGGTCGTCTACATTGTACTCTTCAATTTCCTTTGTATCATCCTCGAGTGTTACTATGAGCTTAACCTTCTGACGAAGCACATTTATGGAATGTACCTCACCCTTCTTTCCGTCTTTGGTCTTAACCACATCACCGACATTCGGGAGTCTGTCATTTAAGTACTCATAAGTTTCCTGCTCATGCTTTAAGCAGCACATAAGTCTTCCGCATACACCGGAAATCTTGGTTGGATTAAGAGAAAGGTTTTGCTCCTTTGCCATCTTAATAGAAACCGGAACAAACTCCGATAAATGCTTGTGGCAGCAAAGCTCTCTTCCGCAAATACCTATTCCGCCGACTATCTTTGTCTCGTCTCTTACACCTATCTGGCGAAGCTCGATTCTTGTCTTAAATACCGCTGCCAAATCCTTTACAAGCTCTCTGAAGTCTACTCTTCCGTCTGCCGTAAAGTAAAACAATACTTTATTGTTGTCAAATGTGTACTCGGCATCAATAAGCTTCATTACAAGTCCGTGCTTCTTTATCTTCTCAAGGCAGATATCATATGCCTTTTTACTCTTCTCTTTGTTTTCTTCGTTTTGCTTATTGTCTTTTTCGGTTGCGATTCGTATAATCGGTTTAAGCTGCGAAGCCATCTTGCCTTCGTCTATCTGTCTTTTTCCGAGTACAACTTTGCCGTACTCAACGCCTCTTGCAGTTTCAACAATTACAAATTTGCCCACCTCAACATCAAATTTAAGCGGATCAAAAAAATATATCTTGCCGTTCGGTCTGAAACGAACGCCTATTACATCCCTCATTTCTGGTTCTCCTTTAATGTAAGTAATAACAATTCCATAGTCACGTCAAAATTAGCATTTACATCAAGACGTGTCTTTGCTCTGTCGATTGCATTTATCTTTTCATCGATAGCGCTGTAGGATAAAACCCCTGCCTGTTTTTTAAGGGTGGAATACTGCTCCTTAAATAACAGCTTGTCTATATTTCCCGTAACCTTGAGCATAAGTACATCTCTGTACCACATCATCATCAGATCCATGTAATCATCCATGGAGAGCTTGAACTGCTCAATATCCGATACCGACTTCGCAAGGTCATCAACATCCATATCAGGAATATGTGTCAAAACCTTAACAACGGACTCAACAATACGAACATATTCATCATTTCCGGCAAGCTTAATTGCCTTACCAAGATTTCCCTGTGCAAAGTCCAGGCAGAAATACGCCTTGTCATCCGAAAGTCCCATTTCTTTCGTAAGATAATCCAATATATCCCGTTCTCTTACCGGCTTGGTATTAAGAACGATTGAACGTGAAATAACAGTCGGTAAAAGTTTATCTATATTTGATGTAAGCAATATAAGCACACCATATTCAGGCGGCTCTTCCATAGTCTTAAGCAATGCATTCTGAGCCTCTCTTGTCATAAGCTCGGCTTCATCCACAATGTAAATCTTATATCTGCTCTTATACGGTTTAATATCCATGGTTGAAATGATTTGGTCTCTTACATCATTTACGGATATCGTAGTATTATCATGTGTTACATAGATTATGTCAGGATGATTTCCCGACTCAACCTGCTTACATGACTGACACTTATCACAAGGATCGGACTTGCCCTCTTCGCATTGAAGAGTTTTTGCAAATGTACGTGCAAGCGTTTTCTTTCCGCTTCCAACCTCTCCGTTTATGATATAAGCATGTGCAACCTTATCCATCTCTATGCTGCTTTTAAAATGTTTAATTATATCCTCATGTCCTACTATATCTCTGAAATTCATAAGCAACACCCCCTCGTATTCATCCATGAATTATCTAACATATAATTATACCTAATATTTTGCATCTAAGCAAGTACGCAAATCAGGTTGAAATATCAAGCAATAATCCTCTTATATCATCAATCTTTCCGAGAATGGCAAGATTGTCTTTTTCATCCTTTAAAAGTTCCTCGGCAAGCTCATCAAGATTCTTGTCTACCTGTCTTACGATTCCGTAAACTCTGTGGCGACCTCTCCTGTCAAGGAAGTTTTCTCTCGAGAACTCATGCGAGCGCGAAACTATTTCGTTCATAAATTCTTTTATCGTGGTGCGATACTTCTTCATATCCTTAATATCCATATGCTTGGCTATTCTCGCACCCTGCTCTTCGATTTCCTTCATAAGAGAGCTTAGCTTCTCTTGAAGTTCGTTATCCTGAATATTTTTGACAAGGGTAAATCGGAATTCGTCATTTGATTTTTCATTTGTCTTCGGTGCCTCAGCCTGCGTAAGCTGCTGCAACTGGTTTATACGGTTTATATCCATATTTTTTTCCTTCTTCCATTCCGGATAGACGAGTTTAATGTATCTATTGCAGGCACGCTCTCGCTACTCTCGTCTCGTAAAATTAATCTAACAAGCTTTCTATCTTCTCAACTATCTGTTTATGAATCGTATCAATATCCTGTGTTGCATCAATTGTAAATATGCGGTCAGGTGCAAGGCTCGCAAGTTTTCGGTAGCCTTCCGCTACCTTTTCATGGAAGTCGAGCGTCTCCATTTCCATACGGTCGAGTTCCTTCTGATCCTTTTTTCTGCTTATGCCCACCTTGGCCGGTAAGTCAAGATGTATGGTAAGATCCGGCATCATTCCCTGGATTGCAAATTCATTTATCTTATAAACGTTTTCCACGCCAAGGCCCCTTGCCATACCCTGATATACTGCGGATGAATCCACAAATCTGTCGCTTATTACAGCCTTTCCGCTTTCTATGGCCGGCTTTATAACCTCCGTTACGAGCTGAGCTCTTGCGGATGCATAAAGAAGTGCTTCCGTCATATATCCCATCTCGGTATAGTCTTTATTTAAAATTATCTCACGCACGGCTTCGCTGATTTTCGTTCCGCCCGGTTCTCTTGTGATGATTATCTCATAACCTTTTTCTTCAAGATATTTTTTTATCAGCTCAAGCTGTGTGCTCTTTCCGGAACCGTCCGGTCCCTCCATTGAAATAAATATTCCGCGCATATCATACTCCATATTATATATCGTCAAAGAAACCTTAATAATTAATCATAGATTTCCTAAATATACTATATCATTTACTTTTCTTTTTTACCACAAATTTATTATATATATACGATAAAAAAACAATTATTTTTATCAGTCAAAAGGCTCATTTCTTTATTCCGAAACAGGTATCACATCAACCAGTGTTAGTCCCCAACCGAGCCACTGCCAGACGGTTTCCTCACCCTCATCATCTATGAAGTGAACTCTGTTTTTTTCATCCACCTCGAATTTGTGTACCTTGATTCCAAGCCCCGAGGACATCCACTTAGGGTCAAGCCGGTCTTTCCTTTCGCTGTCCCACTCATAAATAAAGATATGCTGTGTCCATTTATTGTCCTTACCCTTATGCCAGAACGGCTTATGTTCTCCGAAGCTTCCCCGTTTCCAGACTATTAAAACAACCTCGTTTCTTTCGTCCGAATCAATATCAGCAAAGAAATAATCAGAAACAAGCCACTCCTTCGGTGCTTTGTAAAGAAGCTCTCCGGTATCATGGTCGATTATACTGAGTTTCCTTTTTGAAAGCTTAAAGTCCACCGTTTTATTATCTATTGTAAATGTATCGCTTTGATTGTTCCAGGTAATATACTTCGGCAAAAAGAAACCTCTTTTATAAAGAAAATAAAATAATGCTATACACAGCACTGCGATTATAAGCACAGATGTCAGGCTTATAATCGCAGTAATAAAAATTTTTCTTCTGTTAGGTTTTCTTTCTGTCGGATCTTTATCAGGTTTATCCGGCATTAATTAATTTCCCCATTCATATTCTTTAATAAATGAATTTGTCCATTCGGCTCTGTCTACAAGAACCTCTCCTCCGTTCCACTCGCCGTCTTCGCCGACTTCCATTCCGAGCATACGTCTCCACTCTTTATCGGTAAGTCTGTCACTTATTGGCTGAGCAAACTCATAATAAGAGTAAACCGGTCCGCTTGCTACCTTAAGCTGTCCGTCAACAGGAACTATAACGTAAATAACATTTACTCTTCCTGTTCCGACCTCAAGGCAAGCTCCGTTAGGATCCGTAGCTATATCGGTTACTATCGCAGCCGGGAACTCATTTGTTGTAAAGTAATCTGTTCCTGCCTGGTCCTTGGTAGCCTCCTGCCAGAAATGCTCTAACTGACCGCCGAAGGTTCTTATAAGCTCATATTCATCATCTGTAAGAAGCTCATTTCTAAGCTCCTTTCCTGATATGGTTGCAAGCTTATCAGATAAATCAGCAAGTATTTCGAGATCCGACTTGCTGTCTGCACTTAAGTATCCGTAGCTCTCCAATCCTTCTGAGGTGGCTCTTACCAAATCAGCAAGTCTTGAATAAACCTCAAATTCAGGCTCAACATATCCTCTGTCGTCCAATTCAGGAATCTCACCGCCACCCATCTCTGCAACCATCTGCTTTGAATAAAGTACGGTGTCGTGCTTAAGCTCTGTATAGCTTCCGAGGAAGGTCTGGAGGTTTTTCTTGTTCCATTCCTCGCTCTGCATAAATATAGGATAGCCTTCCTTCTTAGCCTTAAGCAAAGGTCTTAAAGTATTAATCCAACTCGAATAAAGGCTTGCATCCCATGTTTCCGAAGAAGCATTTGATATTTCTTCTCTGAGCTTGGTCATATTTTCATTGTAATTTTTATAATCCGTCTCTCCCATATCCGTAAGGATTGAAAGAGCCGCATCGGAACCGAGTGCCGCCGGTACATCAAGTGCATTCGGAAGCATTCTGTTTTCTCCGGCAGAGTTTTCCTGTGTATTTCTGTAAACAAGCTGTGTAAATATCGACTCGTCTATAGAAAATCTCTGTCCCATAAATCTGTAGCCTGTTATCTTATCTTCTACTTCTTCATCGGAATCCGATGCATAAACCGGAACAGAATTAATCTGTGGCGGCTCAAGTTCTTTGGTTAATGTAATATAATTATCCCATCCTGCCGTATTGCCCGGAAGCTTATCCACGGAAATGTCTTTTCCGTATGCCGCTTCTATGATAGGGCGGAATTCATAGTATCCGCAATCATCCGATGCTCCGGCAAAGAATGAAGTAACCACATATATCTTTTCCCAATTGGCAAGCGCATCGCCCTCCATGGCAAGAGTCATAAGAAGTGCCGAACGTGCCTGGGTTTCATCCTTAACGGCAAAATTACGTCTTCCGTACCACATCATTGCTCTGAAATATCTTTCCAGAAGCTCATCGCCGTCGTAGTATCCTCTCGGCTTATACTGAGTATAATCCTCATATACCGGTTCGTTTGACGTTGTAAAGAGCGGTGACTCCGTTAACTCTGCCGCAGCATTAATAAGTGCAAGCTCCTGCTCCGCAACCGCACTTACATCAGCCGGAAGCTGTGCATTTGGATCAAGAAGCTTACTTCCTACAGCAAAAAATGCAAGATTGTTCTTTGCCGCCTGCTCCCACTCTGTTCCCTTAAGCTTATCGTACTGAGCCTGGGAAGCTTCCAACATCTGAGCGGAAAGTGTTGACAAATCAGCCGAAAGATGTTGTTTTTCTGTGGTTCTGAGCAAGAATGCAAAATACAGATGGTAAGTATGCATCATGGAATCAACAGTTATAAAATTTGAATGATATCCATAACGATTGTCTTCATATATCTCGAAGAACTCATTATTCCATCCCGGAACAACCACAAAGCCGTTAGTTGACAGGAATTCCTTTTGGTTATCCGTCATATTTAAAACTCTGTCATTGTCATATACGCCTTCAAAATCAGGGCTGATGCTGTATTCCGTTACACTTGCCGCCGTTGCCGCACCGTAGGTTTTTCCCGCGGTTCCGCTTACAAGCGAAGGTCTGTGTATATAGGTTACCTTCATATCTCCGACACTTTGAATTTCTGTCGTGGTATCGGTACTTTCCGTTGTGCTGTTCGTGGTGCCGTCTTCTCCCGGAGTAATCTTTTTACTGTCTTTACCGCAAGCAGCCAGAAAAACAGCTGTCATGGCTATGATTGCAACAACAAGCTTTGAATTTTTTTTAAATTTTCTTTTTTTGCCTTTCATATCCTTCCCCCTTTATTACGTCTACGTGACAGCAAATGTTTTAATTGCAATTTTTTATTTCTTACACATCTGCAATCGAAGAACTGCTCTCTTAAGGGCAAGCTCAGCTCTGTTATGATCCTGAGTATCATCGCCAATACGACGTTCTGCGCGAATTTTCGCCTCTTCAGCACGTTTTTCGTCTATCTCATCCGGCCACTCTACGCTTTCAGCAAGCATGGTTATGGAATCCTGAAGGACTTCTACAAAGCCTGAATGAAGTGCAGCCGTCTTTTCACCGTCGGCTTCAACAAGCTTCAAAACCCCCGGCTGCAATACCATGGTAGTCGGTACATGCTTAGGATATATACCGCGCATGCCTGCCGTAGTATTAAATTCTATGAAAGTGACATCACCCTCATAAAACACTCTTTCCGGTGATAATATTCTAACTTTCATTGTATTATCTGCCATATCGTCCTCATTTCTTCTTATCTAAACTGAATAAGAAACCATTATCTTACTTGCACTTTGCGAGTACGTCTTCTATACTTCCCACATTTAAGAAATAACTCTCAGGAATATCATCATGCTTACCTTCAAGTATTTCCTTAAAGCTGGCAATTGTATCAGAAATAGGTACATATTTGCCCGGAAGTCCTGTAAACTGTTCTGCAACATGGAACGGCTGTGAAAGGAATCTCTGAATCTTTCTTGCTCTCGCAACGATTACCTTATCCTCTTCGGAAAGCTCGTCCATACCAAGAATTGCAATTATATCCTGAAGTTCTTTATACTTCTGAAGAATCTCCTGAACTCCTCTGGCAACCTTATAATGCTCCTCACCTACCACACGTGGGTCGAGTATTCTTGAAGTTGAATCAAGAGGGTCAACCGCAGGATAGATACCAAGCTCAACTATAGAACGTGAAAGAACCGTAGTTGCATCCAGGTGGGCAAATGTTGTTGCCGGTGCAGGGTCAGTTAAGTCGTCCGCAGGCACATATACAGCCTGAACGGATGTGATGGAACCACTCTTTGTGGAAGTGATTCTCTCCTGAAGTGCACCCATCTCCGTCTGAAGTGTAGGCTGGTAACCAACCGCTGAAGGCATACGTCCGAGCAAAGCCGAGACCTCCGAACCTGCCTGTGTAAAACGGAAAATGTTATCTATGAATAAAAGTACGTCTTTTCCTGCCTTATCTCTAAAGTGCTCTGCCATGGTAAGTCCGGTAAGACCTACTCTCATTCTTGCTCCGGGCGGCTCATTCATCTGACCGAATACCATGGTGGTCTTATCGATAACGCCCGACTCAATCATTTCATAGTAAAGGTCATTACCCTCACGGGTTCTCTCACCAACACCGGTAAATACGGAGTATCCACCGTGCTCGGTAGCAATATTGGTTATAAGCTCCTGAATAAGTACGGTCTTACCAACACCGGCACCACCGAAGAGTCCGATTTTACCACCCTTCTGGTATGGGCAAAGTAAGTCAACAACCTTGATACCTGTTTCAAGTATCTCGGTATCGGTTGCCTGCTCTTTAAATTCAGGCGCCTTTCTGTGTATAGGAAGATAGGTTTCTACCTTTGGAGCCGGCTTCTCGTCTATAGGCTGTCCAAGTACATTGAACATACGTCCTAAGGTCTCTTCACCGACAGGAACCGTAATAGGTGCTCCGGTTCCGACAGCTTCCATTCCTCTTACCAAACCGTCAGTAGGTCCCATCGCTATACATCTGACTGTATCATCACCAAGATGCTGTGCAACCTCAGCGTAAAGTGTGCCACCGTCCTTGGTAGCAATAGTTATTGCATCATATATCTCCGGCAGATGTCCTTCCGGAAACTTGATATCGATAACGGCACTGATAATCTGGGTGATTTTTCCTACATTTGTATCTGCCATTTTCTATCTCCTTAATATTATTTCAAATCAGTTACGAAATCGCTTCCGCTCCCGCAATTATCTCAGTAAGCTCCTGAGTAATCGCTCCCTGTCTTGCTCTGTTATACATAAGTGACAAATTCGCAATCATATCCTCGGCATTGCTTGTAGCCGAATCCATCGCCTGCATACGGGCACCGTTTTCACTGGCAACAGCCTCAAGAAACGCACCGTAGATTATACTTCTCATATAGTTCGGTATAACCTGGTCAAGAACCGCTTCTTCATTTTCCGAATCATCAAGACCGCATACAAACGGGGTAAAATCCCCCGAGCCTGCTGCCGAGCCTTCATAATTCATATGAACTCTCTCGTCATGATCCTCCCTTTGCTTGAAATCGTCCGGGTCAATCGGAAGAAGCTTAATAAGCTTCGGCTCCTGAGAAACCGTATTTTTGAAATTGGTGTATGCAAGGTATATCTCGCCTATCTCGCCCTTTTCAAACTGGGTAAGAAGCTCCTTGCTTATCTCCATTGCATCTGCGTATAAAGGAGCGTTTATAACCTCGGAATAGTCTTTGTGGATATTGAAGCCTTTTCTGTTAAGACCTTCTATACCCTTCTTACCTATGGCATATACATAAGTATCCTCTTTCGGAAACTCATCCTTATGCTCATTAGCTATAAGCTTAACTATGTTGCTGTTATAGCCGCCGGCAAGACCTCTGTTTGAGGTTATTACTATAAGAGCTTTTTTCTTGCTCTCGCTTTCCTTTATATACTTATGGTCAACATTTTTAGTCAAGGCAAGTACGGAACAGATAGTATCATAAAGCGTTGTAAAATAAGGTTTATTACTTTCAGCCTTACCTCTTGCCTTCTGAAGCTTGACTGTTGCAACAAGCTTCATAGCCTTGGTAATCTGCTGTGTACTTGTAACGCTGTCCTTACGTCTTTTTATGTCGCGCATTGATGCCAAGACTTATCGCCTCCGTTTCCTAAGGGTTAAGTTACATCGTTCTTAATCCCTTTCGTTTTACTGTGACTAAAATGTTTCCTTGAATTCGGTAATAGCCTTTGTAAGGCTTTCCTCCAATTCATCACTTAACTTCTTGTCTGTCTTAATCTTTTCAAATATCTCAGGATACTTGGTCTGAATATGCTCGAACAATCCGCTCTCAAACTCAAGTACTCTGTCAACAGGTATATCCAAAAGATACTTTCTTGTTGCAGCATAGATAATTACTACCTGCTTTTCTACAGGCATCGGCTTATACTGTGGCTGCTTAAGCATCTCTCTGATTCTTTCACCCTGAGCAAGCTTTTCTTTTGTATCATCATCAAGTTCGGAACCGAACTGTGAAAATGCAGCAAGCTCTCTGAACTGTGCAAGCTCGACACGAATAGGTGCGGCAAGCTTCTTCATGGCTCCGATCTGAGCGGCACCACCAACTCTTGATACGGAAAGACCTGCATTAATAGCCGGTCTGAAACCTGAGTTAAACATCTCCGTTTCAAGATATATCTGACCGTCTGTAATAGAAATAACGTTCGTAGGTATGTATGCCGATACGTCACCCGCCTGAGTTTCGATGATAGGAAGTGCGGTAAGAGAACCGCCGCCCAATGCATCCGAAAGCTTTGCGGCACGCTCAAGAAGTCTTGAGTGTAAGTAGAATACATCACCAGGGAACGCCTCACGTCCAGGTGGTCTACGGAGTAACAATGAAAGTGTACGGTATGCGGCAGCGTGCTTTGTCAAGTCATCATAGATAACAAGTACGTCCTTGCCTTCCTCCATCCACTCTTCACCTATTGCACATCCGGCATAAGGTGCAATGTATTGGAGAGGAGCCAGCTCACTGGCTGTGGAAACAACAACCGTTGTATATGCCATTGCATCATACTCGGTAAGAGTCTTAACGATATTTGCTACCGTTGAAGCCTTCTGTCCGATTGCAACATATATACAGTTAACTCCCTGTCCTTTTTGGTTAATTATTGTATCTATTGCGATAGCTGTCTTACCGGTCTGTCTGTCACCGATAATAAGTTCTCTTTGTCCTCTTCCGATAGGAACCATGGCATCAATCGCCTTAATACCTGTCTGAAGCGGAGTATCAACTGATTTTCTTGAAATAACACCCGATGCAACTCTCTCTACCGGTCTGGTCTTTGTCGTACTTATAGGTCCTTTGCCGTCAACAGGCTGTCCCAAAGCATTAACTACACGTCCGAGCATAGCATCTCCTACAGGAACCTCAACAACCTTTCCTGTGGTTTTAACAATGTCACCCTCGTTAATGCTGCTTGAATCACCAAGCAAAACCGCACCGACATTATCTTCCTCAAGGTTAAGCACCATTCCGTATACTTCACCCGGGAATTCGAGAAGTTCGCCCTGCATGGCATTTTCAAGACCATGAATACGAGCTATACCATCAGCAACCTGAATTACGGTTCCGACATCTGATGTTTCAAGCTTTTGCTTGTAGTTCTTGATTTGTTCCTTAATTACGGAACTAATCTCTTCCGGTTTCAAATTCATGGAACAAAAAACACCTTCCTTCCTCGAAATTTATGCATTAGCCAGAGTCTTTGAAAGGGTATCAAGTTTTGTTCTGATACTGCTGTCAACTACTCTGTCTTCAATTCTTATTACCAACCCGCCGATAAGAGATTTATCAACAGCATAGCTTGTTTCAATCTCATTATAAGAGGTCGTTTCCAATAATCTTTTTTCTATATTGCTCTTTTGCTCATCGCTTAGATCAATCGCACTTGTGATGCTTGCTTCGCCGATATTTTTCTTTTGCTTCACCAACTTGATGAAATGTTTAAGAATATCTTTTATATCGGCGATGTGGCCTTTATTGACTACGGTAACAAGAAGTCCGAGAAGGTCATCGGAGATTCTGCCCGTAAAGGTTTCCTCAACGATTTTTACCTTTTCTTCTTTATTTACCTGAGGGTGATTAAGCAGCTTAACCAGTTCCTCATTTTCATCAACAATACCGACAAAGGCATTTACCTCTTCATAAAGGTCGTCTAATCGGTTTTCTTCACATCCAAGCTCGAACAAAGCATTGCCATAGGTCGTATCTACTTGTTTTGCCATGTATCATCACCCATTTCCTTAAGTGTTTCATCGATAAGCTCAGCCTGTTTTTTATCATCAAGCTCACCATCGACAAACTTACCTGCCATTACGGTTGCAACGCTTATAATCTCCTGCTTAACCTCGTCAGCCACCTTAAGCTTTTCAAGCTCGGCTTCCTGATTTGCTCTCTGGATAATTCTCGCAGCTTCTTCCTTAGCCTCGGCAACGATGTTTTCCTCGTTCTTAACGGCTTTCTTTCTGGCAGCTGTTAAAATTTCATCAGCCTCGGCATCAGCATTTTGAAGCTTGGCGTCATATTCTGTTTTAAGTTTAGCTGCATCTTCCCTGTCTTTAGCTGCGCTTTCCAAATCATTCTTTACTTTTTCCTGACGATTTTCAAGTACCTTACGGACAGGATTTATAAGTATATATGACAGGAAGATAAAGAGAAGAAATACCGCACATCCCTGAATCAACACATCAAATAAAAGCTGGCTGTCCAATCCGAAGATACGTCCTGAGAGAAGAGCAACATTTTCATTTACCATAAATGTCACTTTTTATCCTCCTACTTATCGAAAGGCTTAACGAACATAAGAAGCAATGCAACTACGAGTCCGTAAAGACCTGTTGTCTCTGCAACAGCCTGTCCAAGAAGCATGGTTGACATGATGTCACCCTTGCAGCCCGGGTTACGTCCTACAGCCTGAGCACCCATACCTGCTGCGTTACCCTGACCGATACCGGTACCAATACCTGAGCAAACAGCGATACCTGCTCCTAATGCAGAAAATGCATGAACTAATCCTTCAACGTTAATATCCATTTTTTTAATCCTCCATTTTTTATTCTACATTTCTCTTATCGAAAACAAATGTCATCGTAAGCATTGTAAATACGTAAGCCTGAATTGCACCCGAGAACAAGTCTAAGTATACGTGCAATGCGGCCGGTATTCCGAACCTGAATAATACAGGTATAAGACCATAATATAAAGACATCATTACTGTACCGGCTAAGATATTTCCGAACAAACGAAGTGAGAGTGAAAGCGGTGTAGCAAACTCACTGATAACGTTCATTGGGAAGAAAAAGAACACCGGTTGGAACAAATCCGTAAATGCACCCCACTTTTTGTATCTGATTGCAGCATACTGAATCATTACAAAGGTAACAAGCGCAAGGCACAATGTAGTACCATAGTCGGCTGTCGGCGGTCTTAAACCGAACAATCCGGATATATTCGACAGGAATATATAGATAAATATGGTACCAATGTAGTTGATATAGTTCTTACCTGCCTTACCCATACTGCCATGTACAAACTTAAGCAAAGTTTCGATGACAACTTCCACGCCGGCCGAAAATTTCGTCGGATTGTCCTGATGCTTAAGTACGCTGTTTCTTGCGCATATGGCAAGTATGACAATCGTGAGAATGATTATCGCCGAGCACACATGGGTGGTGGTAATGTGAACCGTCGAGCCAAAGAACTTAACCGGAACCAATTCGTGAATGAAGAAATCCGCTTCACGCCTTATGGGTATCCTGTCAACTCCAATGGCTAAGCCATTGTGCATATGTTCACCCTCCTTCTTTAATTTTTGTAGTTCTTCATGCCTATCGGCTTGAAGGTATAATCAAACTCGTCGTCATCATCCTCATCTCCCGAAGATGTATCCGATTCGTTATCCTTATCATTTTCAGAGGCATCAGAAGAATCTTTATTTGATGCCTTATCTCTCGCCAGACTCTTTTCGGAGTTTTCCATAAGGAGCATGTTAAAATCCTTGACCTCATCCTTATGTCCCATAAGCTTTCTTACAAGCGGATTCATATATCCGGAAAGCTTTAAAAATGCAAGTCCGACGGCAGCGCCCACAAACGCCTGCCAGCATATCAAAACCGCAACGATAAGAACTATTGCGCTTATGGCATATCTTAATAAACTCTGAAGTGTCATATAATTGTTTGCCTTTTGTCCGTCCTCGCTTCCGAGAGCTACGTCAAGACTTTTATATATATGATATGCCTGATAACATGCGGTAAAGGCTCCCGCCAAAAGCCCCGGTATAAAAGCCCAGGCCCAACCGCCAAATATTATTCCGAGAACCACGCCGAGAATCAGTCCTGCTATCGTACACAAAAATATTCCGGCATAAAGTTCCATTAAAACCTTACGACTTTCCATTATCCTGTCCTATAAACCTTTTAATAACTATCGCGACCGAACGAAAACCCGCACAAACTCCAAGAACTATAAACCAAACCATAAGATGTGTTCCGAAATACTTATCAATCAGATAGCCTATACCCATACTGAAAAAAATCGTAACCAGCATAGTTATGCCAATCTGAGTTATCAGAAACAACATTTTTAAAACCTGATGTTCGTTATCTTTCATATCTTTCCGTCCGATTACACAAATAATTAATAATTATACCTTATTATTTGATGATTTTCAACAATTCCGGGCCTATTATTTTTCAATATATTTCTATCCTGTCTGTTATAACTATTCTATCATTGAAATACGTCTTATGTGTCTTTCGTCGTTTGAAAAAGGCGTATCCACGAAATTATCGACTATCATAAGAGCAAGACCCGGTCCTATGGTTCTCGCGCCCATACAAAGAACGTTTGCGTTATTGTGTTCCTTTGTTGCCTTTGCAGAGAAGCAATCGCTGCAAAGAGCGGCTCTTACGCCCTTAACCTTATTTGCGGTCATGGACATTCCTATACCGGTACCGCAGATAAGTATACCAAGTTCGCACTCACCTGACGCAACTGCTTCAGCTACTGCTTTTCCGTATACCGGATAGTCGCAGGAAGCTGTGCTGTCGCAGCCGTAGTCCTTTATCTCAAAACCTCTTTCCTTAAGATGCTTTATAACCTCTAGCTTTAATTCATATCCTCCATGGTCACAACCGATTCCAATCATAACTTTCCTCCTAATTTCCTTTTTCTGACTGACTGCGTATAAAATGTACACGCATAGCTAACTGTCACAAATGCTATGCTTAGCACATTTATACGCAGTCGGTCAGAAAACTTTAATATCAATTCGGGCTAAATTAATTTGCCTTGATTACGCGGTGGCCGGCCGCTTTGAGCAGTCGGTTCATAATTGCACCGCCCAGTTCATTTTGATTTAGGGCTTCGCTGTATATATACTCGGCACCTATTGTATCACATTTTCTCAAAATTGCGTACAAATTCGCGGAAATAGTTACTCCCTTGTCCGCTTCACCGACTATGAGAACATTTTCGCATTTATAATAAGGAGCATTTTCCTTTGTTGCAATAACCGCAGTCTTATAGCCCTGGGCATTCTTTTTTTCTACAAGGGAATTTATTTTATCTATAACTTTTTTATCATTTGATTGCGGGCTTTCATCTTTGTCTTTATCCGGATTTATGCCATCATCCTCATACTCAACTATCGTCACTTCGCCCTTCGGTGCGTAATGAGTATACTTCATCCCCGGCGCTTTCGGACGAAGATTCGGGTCGGGTTCGATAATTGCCTTATCTATCTCAACTTCTCCTATTATACTTTCGAGCATTTTCTTTGTAACAAATCCCGGGCGCAAAATAGTCGGCACATCGCCTGTCAAATCAACTATCGTTGACTCGATTCCTATACCGACGGCACCTCCGTCAAGTATCATATCTATGCGTCCGTTCATATCCTCTATGACATGCTCCGCGAGTGTAGGCGACGGTCTGCCCGAAGTATTTGCACTCGGTGCCGCTATGAAAACACCGCTTTCTTTTATAAGCTTCATGGCAACGGGGTGTGAAGGCATGCGTATTGCCACCGTGTCAAGTCCGCCGGTTGTTCCGTCCGGGACAATTTTCTTTTTATTAAGAATAATCGTTAACGGCCCCGGCCAAAATGCTTCCATAAGCATAACCGCCTTTTCGGGAACCTCGGTCGCAAGCTCATAAACCGAATCCTTATCCGCTATATGAACTATGAGCGGATTGTCGCTCGGTCTTCCCTTTGCGGCATATATTTTGGCTGCTGCCTCTTCGTTTAATGCATCCGCTCCGAGCCCGTAAACCGTTTCGGTCGGAAATGCAACAAGCCCGCCGTTTTTTAAAATCTTCGAAGCCTTGGATATGGCTTCATTATCGTTTCCATCAGATATAATTGTGTTAATATTGTTTTTTTCTGTCATTTTATGAACCTTCGTTTTTTTATGATTACAGCTGATTGAGTTTACTCATTCCACAATTGAAGTGTCTCAACAAGTCGCGGAACGATTTGCTTCTTTCTTGAAACAACACCCTCAAGATAACAGGAATTGCCTGTCATTTCAAGTTCAAATGCATCGGAAACAAGTCTTACCGAATCGTCTCCGTAGCAAAGTATGTTTGAACCCTCTTCGAGAATATTGGTCATAACAAAGAATATCATATCGCACTTGGAAGCGGTATATTTTTCTTTTAAATATTCGTCCATCTCCTTGGCAAGTCTTGATAACTCTTTTTTATTCATGGAGCTTATCTGACCTACACCGAAGGTTACATCCTCAACATCAAAGGTCTTGTAATCCTGGTAGAATATTTCCTCAGGTGTTTTATCCGCAAGTGCACTTCCTGCCGCGAACATATTCATCGCAAAAGCTTCCATATCGATTTCGGCTATCTTTGCCAACGCCTCTGCAGCCTCCTTATCAAGAGGAGTACATGTAGGCGAACGGAACATGAGCGTATCCGAAATGATGGCAGCGCACATAAGTCCCGCCATATCTTTCGGAGGTTTTACGCCCTGCTCACAGTACATTTGATACATAATAGTTCCGGTACAACCTACCGGCTGATTTCTAAAGTATACCGGATTTATCGTCTCTATCGTACCTATTCGGTGATGATCGATTATCTCGAGTATCTCGGAATTTTCTATGCCGCTTACCGCCTGAGTACGTTCGTTGTGATCAACAAGTATAACCTGTTTTTTCTTCATGGCAAGGAGGTTTCTTCGTGAAACCATACCGCAATAATTTCCCACATCATCAATTATAGGAAAATCTCTGTGGCGAAGCTTCGACATAATATCTTTGACATTTTCAAGGGTATCGTCAAGGTCAAAAGTCACAAGGTTTGTGCTGTGCATAAAATATCTGATCGGGATACTCTGGTTAATTACTCTTGCGGTCGAGTATGTATCAAGATAAGTTGTTATGATATTGCACTTATATTCATTTGCAAGGTCAATTATCTCTTTTTCCACCTTTGCATTTAAACCGACAATCAGACAGGATGCCCCAAGTTTTATGGCTTCCCTCTGCGTTTCCTCGCGGTCCACAAGAAGCACGATATCATCTTTTTCAATGCATGCCTCATCCACAATAAGATTTGCCGCACCTATAAATATTTTCCCGCCTTCGAATACATAATTCGGATCACCGCATATAAGTTTTCCGTCAAGTACCTCCAGCAAATTTGATATCGGCGTCTTCGCTTCTCCAAGAACCGTATTGTCATAAAAGTCCATATACGACTTTGCTATATCATTAACGGTTATAAGACCTTTAAGCTTTTTATCCTTATGTATTATAGGAAGCGTAACCACGTCTTCTTCATGCATCAAAAGCCAGGCCGCACGAAGCGAAATCTTATCCCGCACGGCAGTTGTATGTCTTATCTCTATATCCCTTATCTGAACATTTACATCAGATAAAAGTTCAGGTTCCTTTACGTTGAAATAATCAAGAACATATTGTGTTTCGTTATTTATGGAACCTGCACGGTTGGCAATATATGTCCCCGGTTCTTTTGTATTTTTCAAATATGCATATGCAAGTGCCGAGCAAATCGAATCCGTATCGGGATTCTTGTGTCCGACTATGTGTATTTGTTTTTGTTCCATAGCAGCACCTCACTTTTACTCTAAGGAAATATCATAATCCGCTATCATTACCGGCTTTTTGTTATAAGAAAAAATCGTCACAAGAGGCGAAGGACTTCCGTAATAAGCATCGTGCTCCGCAGTGATTTTTTTAAGTTTATCGTTGTCAGGTTCAAGAAAAATGTGTTTGCTCCCGTAAGAGGACAACAATTCGAAAAGCTCCTTTGTCGTCTTTGAATTCACCTTGTTCCACGTGTTAATATCCGGAGGATATAAACCAACTGTTATATCTATGTTTTCACTATTTTCTTTAAAGGTCTCAAGACGTGCTTTTAAGCTGTTGATTATTGTTGAATGTTCTGACAGCTCGTTTAATCCGATTAAGAAAAACAGTTTTTTCTTTTTATTTCCGTTACCTTCGTCACCTGCTTGAATCGCTGTTTCCGAACTCGTTGTATCTGAATTTTCTATTTTTGATTCTACGTTCAAATTTTTATTTTTTGCATACGTTTTATCAATACCAATCTTGTTTTCCCAGACAGACCTTGTATCTTCACCGGCAAATGCTGTAAGCTTTTTTATATACCTGTCTTTAATATTCTCAGACTGAACCAGAACCTTATCGGCATAGACAACGCCGGGTGCGGTCACATAATATCTTAAAGTTGCAAGATCCGTATAATCTTCTTCACTGAACTCAGCGGTTTTAAGCGGTTGAATATAAATTAATTCATCCGTGTAATTTCTTAACTCTTTTGAATAGTATTGCGGCGGAACGGTAAGACATGGATTTTCCCCATCATAAGGATTTTGAATATATATCCTGTCAGGGTGGTGAAGTCCCATATCAAAATCCGTCCAAAGACTTATCTTAACATCTTCCGGATATTCTTCAAGATGTGTATTTTCTATAATTTCTTCATCACTTGCTATAATTTCTCCGAAATAATTTTTGAACAATACCGGAATCGGCACAACATATACATCAGCCGTATCTTCCTCAATATGCGAGTTATAAATTGATGAAAAACTTTTCCATTCCCGCGGACCTGTCGCAAGAAATACGATTTCGCTGCGGTTTATGATTCGTTCATCAACCATATCCGATAAGCTTTTTAATGATTCTTTTATATTATTTACTCTGATATCTTCTTCGCTGCCACTTTCAGAAACAAGCAAATTATACAGTTCAAAAAGCGCATCACAGTAAACTTGTATTTTTTCTACTACAAGTCTTGCGCTTTCGCTTTCTTCACCCTTTACATTTTCGACAAGCGTTCCGAGGTCGACCGCAAGCTGCTGGCACTCCGGCAGAATCGAAACAGCCGCCGAAAAATCCGCCTTACCAATATATTCATCTAAATTAATACACATATCCTTAAGCTGAAGCATACACTCTTTCGCCATACCCTTTAATGAGTCGGCATATGTTTTGCTGCTGTCCGGACGAACAATCATATCTTTTGAAAATGTAAACTCCGGCAGTTTAAAATCGGCAACCGCCTGTAGATTTTCGCGTTGCTTTTCAAAGTAAGGATAATCATGTCCACCCCAAACCTTGCGGCAAACAAGATAATTTCCGTAATGACTCCTCAAGGCTTCGTTATAGCAGGCCGGAACAGGTATCGTAGTATTTTCAAAAGGTATACGTATCGGATTTTTATAATATTTTTTCGGAAAACCCTTTCCTCCTTTAAGTACCCACGGAAAAATCTGTCCGATCCTGTCAGCTTCATTCTCAGGCACACGTGCCATCTGCTTTTCGGCAAGCTTATAAAGCTCAATCATCATCTGCCTTTTATCAAGGCTTCTGTCGATTTTCATATTATACTTTTGCTCAAAGAAATAAAGCTCACGGTCTATGGTTTCCTTATACAATTTATTTTCAAGAATACCGTCGGCAATTGCGATAATTCTTTTTACCTCATCACAACGCTCACGTTCCTTATTCTCATCCTTATACAGATAATCCAATATAAAAATATCAACAGATGCCATATAAGGGAAATTGTGATATCGTGCAAGATGTGCCTCATCGAAACATATTTGATTACTGTTGACGATTCTTGCGAGAAAAAGCTGATGATCTTCTTTTCTCTCATAATCATGAATAACAAAATCCTTTGGCAGTTCAAAGTCTGCCACTGCGCGAAACTTATTATATTCATCGCGCTTCATACATATATCAAGGTCATCGTCCCAGGGTACAAATCCGCCGTGTCTGACCGCACCTAAAAATGTACCCCAGTCAGCAAAATATTCAATATCATGCTTTTTACAAATACGGTCAATTTCATCAAGCACAACAAGACCGGCAGCCCATCCCTGCTTGATGGCTGTCGGTATGTAAAATCCGTTTCTGACTTCGTCCTTAAAAAAATCAACCGTAAAATTCATATATATTCCTCTTTTTTGAAGTATAGAAAACGATCAATTGAGAACCATCTCTATCGTTCATTTCCATTCTATAAAGTGTTAATATATTCCATAAAATTTTCTTTGTTCTCGAGTGCTGTTGTTGTAGGTCTACCAAGGTCGTCTCTTGCACCGAGGGATGATTTTACTTCTATAAAACAAAGTTCATTTTTTTCTTTTGCGAATTTAAGGACCTTATCTAACTCTTCAAAGCTGTCAACGGAAACAGCATTCGGATAACCACAAGCAAGTGCAATCTTTACAACGTCTATTTCGGATGCTACCGTTGGAAGCCCTCCGACCGTTTCATGTGCCCCGTTGTTGATAACTATATGTATAAGGTTTTTAGGTTTATTGGCTCCGATTACCGCCATAGAACCCATGTGCATAAGCATGGCTCCGTCACCGTCTATACACCAGATTTTTGTGTTTGGTTTATTAACGGCTACTCCAAGAGCA
>JAFSZR010000191.1 GCA_017459135.1 Lachnospiraceae bacterium
GTTGCAAAAAAACTTGGACGACACTGGTGTGGAATAGAACTAAACGAAGAATACTGTCTGCTTGCAGAAAAGCGTCTTGAACTCGCCGAAAAAGACCGCACAATTCAAGGCTATAGTGGCGGCGTTTTCTGGGAAAGAAATACAAGTTTTCTCCAGAAAAACAAATAGCCGACAGGAAGCCCCGTGAGAAAATGCTCAAAACCAGAACAATATATCTATCTCATCATGAATAAGCCTGTCGGATATGTATGTACCGCAAAGGAAGCCGATAAGGACAGCATATTTAATTTTGTTGAGTTTCCTTATAAGGTTAATTATGTGGGAAGACTTGATAAAAACTCGCAGGGACTTTTGCTTTTGACAAATGACGGCGAGCTTGCGAATGCTATTCAAAAATCACGTAATAATCATGAAAAAGAATATATTGTAAGAATAAATAAACCGGTTACCGAAGATTTTATAAACGGAATGTCAAACGGTGTTCCAATACTCGATACCGTTACCAAGAAATGTATCGTAAAAAAGGTCGGTGAAAGAGGTTTTAAAATTGTACTGACACAAGGACTTAACAGACAGATTAGAAGAATGTGTGAGTATTTTGGCGTCAGAGTCGTACATCTTAAGCGTGTCAGAGTTATGAATGTTAAACTCGGAGATTTGAAGCTCGGAGAGTACAGAGAGTTGACATCGGAAGAAGAAAGTAAACTCAGAAAAAACTGTGGGATGTAAAAAATTATAGTTCGGGAGGTTTGTATGGATAAAACCGAAAGAATAAAAGAACTTGTAAAAATATTAAACGAAGCTTCGAAGGCTTATTATCAGGAAGATACCGAGATAATGAGCAATTTTGAATATGATAAGCTTTATGACGAACTTCTTATGCTTGAGAAAGAAACGGGTCTTGTTTTATCGGGAAGCCCGACATCAAAGGTCGGATACGAGATATTAAGTGAGCTTCCTAAAGAAAAACATCCCGAGCCGATGCTTTCGCTTGATAAGACAAAGAGTGTGGACGATTTGGCCGCTTGGCTTAACGGTAAAAAAGGAGTCATGTCCTGGAAACTTGACGGACTTACCGTTGTTTTGACTTACGAAAACGGTGAGCTTGTGAAGGCCGTAACAAGAGGAAACGGAGAAATCGGCGAGGTAATTACCAATAACGCAAGGGTATTTGCCAATATTCCTAAAAAGCTTACCTACACCAAGCCTCTTACCATAAGAGGAGAAGCGATTATTACTTATAAGGACTTCGAAAAGATTAATCAGACTATCGAGGATGTAGAATCAAAATATAAGAATCCCCGAAATCTCTGCAGCGGTACGGTAAGACAGTTAAATAACGAGATTACGGCAAAAAGAAATGTACATTTCTTTGCATTTTCAATGCTTGATTCGGGTGATGAAACAGTTGATAAAACCGTTAACTCACGTTTTGATTTTTTGACGGAACTCGGTTTTGAAGTGGTTGAGCATAAGGATGTAACGCCTGATAATATACATGAAGTTGTAAAAGAATTTGCGGATAAGATAAGTACAAACGATTTTCCTTCGGACGGACTTGTTTTATCTTTTGATGATATAGCTTACGGACGTTCTCTTGGAAGAACCGCCAAGTTCCCGAGAAATTCAATTGCTTTTAAGTGGGCCGACGAAGAAGCTGAAACGGTACTTCGTCATATAGAGTGGAGTCCTTCAAGAACCGGGCTTATAAATCCGGTTGCTATATTTGATACGGTTGAGCTTGAAGGTACATCAGTAAGTCGTGCAAGTATTCATAACGTAAGTATAGCTAAGCAGTTAAAGCTTGGAATAGGTGACACCATAAAGGTATATAAAGCCAATATGATTATTCCTCAGATAAGCGAAAATCTTACACAAAGCGGAAACCTGATAATACCTGAGACTTGTCCGGCATGCGAAGGAAAAACAGAGCTTAAAAATGAAAACGGTGTTGAGACATTATATTGTCCGAATCCCGACTGTCCGGCAAAGTCCATAAAGCTTTTTACTCATTTCGTTTCAAGAAATGCTATGAATATTGACGGATTGTCGGAGGCTACTCTTGAAAAGTTCCTTGATAAAGGATTTTTGGTTGAGCTTTATGATATCTATCATATAGACAGATACGAGGATGAGATTGTTTCGATGGAGGGCTTCGGAAGAAAGTCCTACGATAATATGATTGAATCGATTAATGCATCAAGAAATACTGACCTGACGAGAGTTATTTACGGTTTGGGAATCTTAAATATAGGTCATGCAACGGCAAGACTTATATGCAAATTCTTTAAAAATGATATTGAGAGTATAATCAGTGCTACTGCAGAAGATTTTATGCAGATTGATAAAATAGGCGAGGTTATAGCCGAGGGAATAGTTTCTTATTTTGCAGATGAGGGAAATATCAGTACATTACGTAAGATACTTGCCGAGGTTAATCTTATCGAAGAGGAAAATACTGCCGAGCAGGATCTTGAAGGAAAGACCTTTGTAATAACCGGTTCGCTTAACAGTTTCTCAAACAGAGACGAGCTTAAAAAACTGATTGAAGACAGAGGCGGAAAGGTTGCGGGAAGTGTTTCTTCTAAGACTGATTATCTTATAAATAACGATGTCACTTCAAATTCTTCCAAAAACAAAAAAGCAAAGGATTTGGGTGTACCGATAATTTCAGAAGAGGATTTCTTGAAGTTATAAATAAAAAGTGTTATATTATGTGAATGTCAAACGCATAAGACATGAATTAAAATAATTAAGACGGAAGGTTGATTATTATGCCAATTAGAGTTTTTAATGATTTACCGGTAAAGAAAATACTTGAAGACGAAAATATATTCGTAATGGATGAGAATCGTGCGACAACACAGGATATAAGACCGCTTGATGTACTTATCCTTAATCTTATGCCTCTTAAAGAGGATACTGAGCTTTGTCTTTTACGAAGCCTTTCCAATACGCCTTTGCAGGTAAATATTTCTTTTATCAGAACGGTTTCGTACGAATCAAAAAATGTATCGGAATCACACCTTGAAAAATTCTACACGGATTTTGCTTCCGTAAAGCACAGAAAGTGGGACGGACTTATCATAACCGGCGCACCTGTTGAGCTCATGGAATTTGAAGACGTGGATTATTGGGAAGAGCTTACCGAGATAATGGACTGGTCAAAGGAGAATGTTACTTCGACACTTCATATCTGTTGGGGTGCCCAGGCAGGTCTTTATTACAGATACGGAATTAAAAAGATCAAGCTTGATAAAAAGCTTTCAGGTGTTTATGAGCATTATCCGATACATAAAAAAACCGAGCTTATAAGAGGATTTGACGATACATTTATGGTTCCGCAATCAAGATATACCGGAATAGACAAGCAGGCAATTTTGGATAATCCGCTTCTTGAGATAGTTGCAGAGTCTGATATAACGGGACCTTATCTTATAATTGGTGAGGAAGGTAAAAACATATTTGTTACCGGTCATCCGGAATACGATACACTTACACTTGATAAGGAATACAGAAGAGATTTGGATAAGGGCATAAATCCTGACGTACCGGTTAATTATTACAAGGATAACGATCCGAACAATAAACCGGTAAAATCCTGGAGATGTCATGCCAATACGCTTTATTCAAACTGGCTTAATTATTATGTTTATCAGGTTACTCCGTATGATTGGACAGGAAATGATTTCGATGAAAATAATTATAAGCCTTACAGCAAAAAATAATTTTGAAAATAAGACCGTGAAAAGCGGTCTTTTTTCTTGACATTTATCTTTCATAATCATATAATCGTTAGCGAAACAGGAGTGCTTAATGAATTAGGCTGAGAGACGGTCTGTATCGGCTGTCAATCCTTAGGGTTAGTCCTTTTACCTGATCCGGATAATACCGGCGTAGGAAGTTTGCTTTTAATTTGTTGTGTATTTACAGGCTTGCTTCCTTACAGGAAGTGAGCCTTTTTTGATGATAAAAATTATTTATGATAAAGAGCTTTAAGTGTTTTTAATAAAACTATACGGAGGAAATGTTATGAATGCAAATGTAGCTATTCAGGTTCTGCCAGCTGTGCAGACCGATGAGGAAATTGTAAGAGTAGTGGATGAAGTAATTGATTATATTAAAAGTACGGGTGTTAATTACTATGTCGGACCTTGTGAAACAGCTATGGAAGGTGATTATGAGGAACTTATGGAGATAGTTAAACAATGTCAGTATATAGCGGTTAAAGCCGGAGCACCGAGTGTTATGAGCTATGTTAAGATAACTTATAAGCCGGACGGCGAAAAGCTTACTATAGAAAGAAAGACAGCAAAACATCATATAAATGATGTTGCCAAAGCTATGAAAAGTGCATAGTTTGCATTATTGATTAAATGGAGAAAGAAATGTCTGTTTCTTATAATAAAGATAAAAATAATAAAAGAATAAATGGTAAATCCGATTCATGCATGGATATAGTAGTACCGGTTATTGTGATTATAATCGTCCTTACAGTATGGCAGCTTGCATGTACATTTAAGCTTGTACCGTCATATATGCTGCCGTCACCGATAAGGGTTGTAAAAGCATTTGTAAATGATTTTGATTTACTTGTGAAACATGCAAAGACAACCATGACTGAAGCATTTCTCGGTATGGGACTCGGTGTTTTGCTTGGCTTTGTCAGCGCAGCTTTGATGGATGCCTTTAAAGTAGTAAGAAGGGGACTTTATCCTATACTTATTCTTACTCAGACCATTCCGCCCGTTGCGATAGCACCGCTTCTTATACTTTGGTTTTCATACGGGATAGCACCTAAGGTTGTTCTGGTTGTGCTTGTATCGTATTTTCCGATAGCAATCGGACTTCTGGAGGGTTTTGAGTCGGTTGATGAGGACTTGATTCGAATGATGAAGTCAATGAACGCAAGTGGGTGGCAGATTTTTTGGCATGTGAAATTCCCGTGTGCCCTCGGAGAATTCTTCTCGGGACTTAAGATTGCGGCATCATACTCGATAGTAGGTGCGGTAATTGCCGAATGGCTCGGAGGATTTAACGGACTCGGCGTATATATGACAAGGGTTAAGAAGTCGATGTCCTATGACAAGATGTTTGCGGTTATATTTTTTGTATCGGCTTTAAGTATTATTCTTATGGCTTTGATAAAGCTTATACAAAAGAAAGCTATGCCGTACAAATATTTAAAAGATAAATAAAAGGTAAATTAAAAGACAAAATAAGGAGACAAAAAATGAAAGAGACAAAAAGATGTAAGAAACTTGTTATGCTTATGGTTGTAACAGCTATGATTTTAAGCCTTGCGGGCTGCGGAAAGAAAGACAAGAAATCCGATAAGGAAATGAAAAATATAACACTTGTTCTTGACTGGACGCCGAATACAAATCATACAGGTTTTTATGTAGCGTTAAATAAGGGCTATTATAAGGATGCAGGATTAAATGTTACGATTGTTCAGCCGCCTGAGGACGGTGCCACTATGATGGTTGCATCGGGGGATGCCGAGTTTGGTATAGATTTCCAGGATTATCTTGCGCCTGTATATACATCTGAGGATAATATACCTGTAGTTGCCGTAGCTGCACTTATTCAGCATAATACATCGGGTATAATTTCCTTAAAAGAGGACGGAATAGATTCACCTAAAGGACTTGAAGGAAAGAATTATGCAACCTGGAGTCTTCCGGTTGAACAGGCCATGCTTGAAAATATAGTTGAAGCAGACGGCGGTGATTATTCTAAAGTAAATCTTATACCTGAGTATGTAACGGATGAAGTTGCCGCACTTAAGCAGGATATAGATGCCATTTGGGTATATTATGCATGGGCAGGTATTGCTACAGAATGTGCCGGCCTTGATACAAATATGATTTATTTTAAAGATATAACACCTGAGTTTGATTATTACAGTCCTGTAATTATATCAAACAGTGATTGGTTAAAGAAAAATGATGAAACAGCAAAGGCATTTCTTGAAGCAACAAAGAAGGGTTACGAATTTGCTATAGATAATCCTGATGAGGCTGCGGATATCCTTTGCAAAGAAGTACCGGAACTTGATCCCGAGCTTGTAAAGAAGAGCCAGAACTGGCTTTCAAAAGAGTACAAGGCTGAGGTTGAAAGATGGGGATATATAGATAAGGAAAGATGGGATGCATTTTATAAGTGGCTTTCCGATAACGATCTTTCCGATGAAATACCTTCAGGCTATGGTTTTACAAATGATTATTTACCTGAGTAATATATGAGTGATGTTGGGAGAGTAAGGTTTTAATGAAAGAAATACTTCGTGCTTCGCATATTAAAAAAGAATATATTGATAAGCCGGTTCTTGAAGATATAAACCTTAATCTTCATCAGGGCGAGATAGTTTGTCTGCTTGGCGTTAGCGGAGTCGGTAAGACAACATTGTTTAATATATTGTCCGGACTTATGATACCGGATAACGGAAATGTTTTTCTTGCCAATGACAGCGTCGATGAAAAAACGGATGACGGTGATTTGCTTGAAGACATTACCGGAAAACCGGGACATATAAGCTATATGCTTCAAAAGGATTTGCTTCTTCCACATAAAACCGTAATTGATAATGTTTCGCTTCCTCTTGTGCTTAACGGTATGAATAAAAAGGAAGCAAGAGAAAAAGCTGCTTCGTTCTTTGAACGGTTTGGTTTGTCGGGAACCGAAAAGAAATATCCGGTTCAGCTTTCGGGAGGTATGAAACAAAGGGCTGCGCTTTTGAGAACCTATCTGTGTCAAAAGCCGGTTGCACTTTTGGATGAACCGTTTGGTGCTCTTGATACATTGACAAGAGAGGCAATACATGAATGGTATCTTAAGATTATGGAAGAAATCAAGCTTTCGACCATATTTATCACCCATGACATAGATGAAGCCATACTTATATCGGATCGTATACTTATACTTAAAGGTTCGCCCGCAAGTATTACAGATGAGATAATAATTGGCGAACCTAAACCAAGAGAGGGAAGCTTTGTTTTGACGGATAAGTTTCTTGAGTATAAGAGACTTATTAAATCGAAACTATGATTTTTGCTTTTTGGCTGAACCGGCGGAAATGCCGATAAGCATAACGATATTTAAAATCATATAGCTTACAAACATTCCGAGAGCATACGCATTCAGACCGTATTTCGGAACCAGTAACAGATTGAAGGATATTCTTACGGATATTGCGATTATATTTGATATAAGTGCAAATAACGCCTTATCAATTCCGTTTAATACGGAGGTAAGGTTACCGGAGGTATAAATTAAAGGACAGAGCAGGCAGAGCTTTTTTAAAAGCATGCCTGCTTCTTTGCTTTTAAATGCGAATTTACACACCGGTTCGCCAAACAGATAAAAGCAAAGTGAAGCGATTATTCCGAGAATCATACAAAATATTATGCATTCTTTCAAAGCTTTATTGATTTTGTTTATATTATTTTTTGCATTGGCGTGGGATACAGCAGGCAAAAGCATTGTTGAAAGAGAAGTGGTTACGGTCGCAGGGAAAAGTATAAAAGGTATAACTATACCTGTTATGATTCCAAACATTTCGAGTGCTTTATCGCTGTTTTTATAGTAAATATAAAGCATAGCCGGCATAATAACGGCTTCAAAAGTTGAAAATAATGTAAAACAGATATTGTTTATCGTTATGGGAACGGCATCCTTTGCAAAATACTTTATAGCGTCTTTTTTTTCAAGAGAACTGAGAACGTTTTTTGATTTGGTTTTATTAACGGCATAAATAATAATTGCTATGAGAGCTGCCGATATTTCACCGATTACTACGGCAATTACCGCAAGTACGGCATTTACATTTTGACTGATAACCAATAAGGATAAAATATAAGCAGAACTTATACGGATTATTTGTTCGAATAAGTGAGAAAAACCGTGGGCACCGGGTTTGTCTATACCGATAAAATAAAAATTAATACATGATTTTAAAGCAACAAACGGTATGGCAATACAGACTATTTTAAGTAGAATAGCACAATCGGTGTTTTTTAACAGTTTAAGACTTATAAAACTACTGTTCAGATATATTATAAGAGCTGAAAATGTGCTTAATGATACAGCGATTATGACTGAAAGCCGAAATATGTAATCGGCTTTTTTCCTTTCACCTTTTCCGTTATAAAAGGAGACCTGTTTTGTAAGCGTGGTTGAAATACCCTGGGAACAACAGGCAAATACAAACATATAAAGAGGAAAGATAAGCTGATATTTCCCAAGCTCCACAACGCCTATAAGTCTTGTAAGAAAGATTCTGTTGTAAAATCCGAGAACCTTAGTTATAAGACCTGCCAATGTAAGTATAAGAGTTCCTTTTATAATTGATTTCTTGGACATAATAGGATATAAAGAATTTTTTTATATTATATTTGTTTTTCTTTAGATTTATGAGTCGGCAATAAAAGAAAATAACTATTTTCTTAACTCCTATTGACATAGTAGGAGTTTAACATTATAATCTTGAAATTGTAATAAATGACATATTTATCGGAACATTTTTAATAGTTGCATTTTTATAAATCAAGCTAAGAGGAAGTGATTGTTATGATGGTATCGACAAAAGGCAGATATGCCTTAAGAGTCATGATAGATTTGGCAAAACACAGTACCGGCGGATTCATAAGCTTAAAGGATATGGCTGAAAGACAGGAAATCTCAAGAAAATATCTTGAAAGCATAATGAGTGTACTGTCCAAGCACAATCTTGTGGAAAGTGCCATGGGTAAGGACGGAGGATACAGATTAAGCCGGAAGCCCGAGGAGTATAAGATCGGTGACATACTTCGTGTAACCGAAGGTGATTTATCTCCGGTAGCCTGTATGTCAAAAGATGAAAAGAAATGTGAAATGACAAGCCTTTGCAACGCATTTCCGTTTTGGCAGGGACTTGCATCAAAGATAAACGAATATATAGACAGCTTCACATTGCAGGATTTTCTTAAGACGGATGAGGCAAAATCATGTGTCTGATATTAATAAGAAATACATTTGGAAATAATATATTTGAAAATATAATACGGAAAACAAATAAGAGAAAGGTGAAAAAATGGAAAATAATTTATTGGAAATAAAGGACTTATATGTAAATGTCGGAGAAAAAGAAATATTAAAGGGTGTAAATCTTACCGTAGGTTCTAACGAAACTCATGTACTTATGGGGCCTAACGGAACAGGAAAATCAACTCTCGGATATGCGATATGCGGTAATCCGAGATATGATATCACGGGCGGAGATATAATATTTGACGGAGAAAGTATAAAGGACATGCCTGTAAATGAAAGAGCAAAGAAGGGAATATTCTTATCTTTCCAAAATCCTCTTGAGGTTCCGGGTGTAACACTTTCGGCATTTATAAGAAGCTCGCTTGAACAAAAGACAGGACAGAGAATGAAACTCTGGGATTTTAAGAAAAAGCTTAAGGAGACCATGGCTCTTCTTTCAATGGACGAAGCATATGCTGACAGAGATTTAAATGTAGGCTTTTCCGGCGGTGAAAAGAAAAAGGCGGAAATACTTCAATTGCTTATGCTTGAGCCGAAGCTTGCAATCCTTGATGAAACAGACTCGGGTCTTGATGTAGATGCGGTTCGTACAGTATCAAACGGAATAAAGATATTTAAGGAACGTTGTGAGGGCTCGCTTTTAATCATAACTCACAGCACAAAAATCCTTGAAGCACTTACCGTAGATACTACACATATTATGGAAAGCGGTGTGATTGTCAAAGAGGGAGATTCCTCACTTGTCGATGAAATAATTTCAAAAGGTTTTGAAGAATTGAAAGCAGGAGAATAATATGGAAGAAAAGATCTACGTTGATGATATAGATAGAAGTATATACGATATAAAGGATGTCGAGGACGATGATTTCCGTATGGAAGAGGGTCTGACCGCAGACATCATAAAAAAACTTTCCGAAGAAAAAGACGATCCGGATTGGATGAAAGAATTCCGTTTGGAGTCTTTAAAGATTTATAACGAGCTTAAAATTCCGGATTGGGGACCTTCCATAGAAGGCCTTGATATGGATCATATTGCAACCTATGTAAGACCTAAGAGTAATATGGAAAACACCTGGGAAAATGTACCTCAGGATATCAAGGATACATTTGAAAGACTCGGTATACCTCAGGCGGAGAGAAAATCACTTGCCGGAGTAGGTGCTCAGTATGATTCCGAGCTTGTTTATCACAATGTAAAAGATGAAGTGGCAGAGCAGGGAGTAATATATACCGATATGGAAAGTGCCATGAAGGGCGAATATGCTGATATGGTCAAGGAATACTTTATGAAACTTGTTCCGCCGAGCGACCATAAGTTTGCCGCCTTACACGGAGCGGTGTGGTCGGGAGGTTCATTTGTATATGTTCCTAAAAATACAGAGCTTTCAATACCGCTTCAGTCGTATTTCAGACTTAACGCTAAGGGTGCGGGTCAGTTTGAACATACACTTATAATTGTTGATGAGGGAGCGAGCCTTCATTTTATAGAAGGATGTTCGGCTCCTAAGTATAATGTGGCAAATCTTCATGCGGGTTGTGTGGAGTTATATGTAAAGAAAAATGCAAAACTAAGATATTCAACCATTGAGAACTGGTCAAAGAATATGTATAACCTTAACACCAAGCGTGCGATTGTTGAAGAAGGCGGTTCGGTAGAATGGGTTTCGGGTTCGTTTGGTTCGCATGTCGGATACCTTTATCCGATGAGTGTTCTTAAGGGAGATAATTCAAGAATGGAATTTACCGGAGTTACATTTGCCGGTAACGGACAGAATCTTGATACGGGAGCCAAGGTTGTACACATAGGAAAGAACACAAGCTCTTATATGAATACACGTTCCATAAGTAAGAGCGGAGGAATAAGTACTTTCAGAAGCAGTGTTGTGGTTAATAAGAGTGCAACCGGTACCAAATCGGCAGTATCATGTGAATCCCTTATGCTTGATTCAGAGTCACGTTCGGATACCATTCCTGCAATGGATATCAGAACGAAGGATGCGGATGTAGGACATGAAGCAAAGATTGGAAGCATAAGTGATGATGCGGTATTTTATCTTATGAGCCGCGGTATGAGTGAAGAAGATGCAAGAGCGCTTATAGTAAGCGGATTTGCGGATAATGTTTCAAAAGAGCTTCCTTTGGAATATGCGGTTGAGATGAATAATCTTATACGTCTTGAAATGAAGGGAAGTATAGGTTAAACAAAGGCAAAGAATTATGACGTGTTACATTTAGTGGAGGAATTATGACAAATTTAAATATAAATGCCATGCCGGCAAAAACCTGGCATTGGCTTGCTGTTAATGATGCAAAAATTAAATGGGACAGTAACAGTGAAGAAATATATGCCGATGAGCTTATCGTGGTTTCCGAAAATAACAAGGAAGAAATTTGGGTTGAAGATATAGCAACTCAAAAAGAATATAACAGCAAAAAGGTTAAAATCGAAGTAAAAGAAAACAGTGAAGTTACTGTAATCGCAAATCATGATGTTGATAATAACCTCAGAGCATTTCTTGACATAGACATTTCAAAAAATGCAAAGGTTAAGCTTGTTCAGCTTTTGGCATCGGAGGATAAATCTCTTTATAATGAGGTAAAGGTTTCGTGCCGTGAAAACAGTAATTTTGAACTTGTTCAGGCATTCATCGGTAAAAATCCGGATGCGGGAAAAGAATACGGAAAGATTTATTCGAATGTTACAGTTGATCTTAACGAAGACAAAGCGGATTTCAAGTATGATATGGGATATTTCGGACAGGGGGATAATCTACTTGATTATAATCTGGTTGTAAATCATTTCGGAAAGAATACGAATTGTGATATAAAAGTAAACGGAGCACTTAAAGATAAATCACAAAAGGTATTCAGAGGAACCATTGATTTTAAGAAAGGTGCTTCAGGTTCCGTAGGTGCCGAAAATGAAACAGTCCTTATGCTCGGTGAAGATGTGGTAAATAAAACTGTTCCGGTAATACTTTGTTCTGAGGAAGAGGTTTCGGGTACACACGGAGCTTCAATCGGCGAACTTGACGAAGAGACATTGTTTTACTTTGAATCAAGAGGAATTGATAAAGAAACCGCAGAAAATATAATGGCAAGAGCTTCAATAGAAAGACTTGTCGGTCTTATGGATAATATCAAAGAAAAAGAGCTTATCGAAAATACATTACAGGAGGTACTTGGTGATGCCTGAATTTGATATAAACAAACTACGTGAAGAGTTTCCTCTTTTTGTAAATGAGAAGAACGGTTCGGTCCTTGATTTTGCATATCTTGATAATGCCGCAACATCGCAAAGACCGAAATGTGTTATAGATGCAGAGATGGAATTCTATGAAAAACATAATGCAAATCCTTTAAGAGGTTCATATCCTTTGAGTGTTGAGGCGACCGATGTCTATGAAAACGCAAGAAAGAGTGTTAAGAGCTTTATAAATGCAAATTCAAGCTCAGAGATAATATTCACAAGAAATACATCGGAAAGCATTAATCTTGTGGCATACAGCTACGGACTTGAAAATGTAAAAGAAGGTGATGAAGTTCTTGTATCAATTATGGAGCATCACAGCAATTTGCTTCCGTGGCAGATGGTAACAAAGAAGAGCGGAGCAACACTCAAGTTTATCGAATGCGAGCAGGACGGAAGTCTTGATATGGAAAAGGTCAAGAATCTTATTTCCGATAGGACAAAGATTGTAGCCGTAACACAGGTGTCAAATGTGCTCGGTGCAGTTAATCCAGTTAAGGAAATTGCGAAGCTTGCTCATGAAAAGGGAGCTGTAATCGTAGTTGACGGAGCTCAGTCCACACCACATATGAAGATTGATGTAAAAGATTTGGACGTTGATTTCTTTGCATTATCCGGACATAAGATGTTCGGCCCGATGGGAATCGGAGTATTGTACGGTAAAGAAGCAATACTTGATAAGATGCAGCCTTTCTTAAGAGGTGGAGAAATGATTGACAGCGTTTCAAGATATGATGCCGTTTATGCAGAGCTTCCGCATAAGTTTGAAGCCGGAACAGTAAATGCCGCAGGTGCCGCAGGTCTTGATGCTGCGATTAAATATATGCAAAGAATCGGTTATGAGTATATGCAGGAACGTGAGCTTATGCTTACAAAACGTGCATTGGAAGGACTTAAGAAAATACCGCATATTACGGTTTACGGTTCGGATTTGGCAGAAAGACATACGGGTATTCTTACATTTAAGGTTGATGATGTTCATCCGCATGATGTAAGTGAGGTGCTTATAGCGGATAAGATTGCGGTACGTGCGGGACATCATTGTGCTCAACCGTTATTGCAATATCTGGGAGTTAATTCAACAACAAGAGCAAGTCTTATGTTTTATAATACTGAAGAAGAAATTGATAAATTTTTGGAAAGCATGGCTACTGTAAGGGAGCGTATGGGATATGGAAAATAGAAGTTTTTATAATGAAATATTGACCGAACATAACATACATCCCGAGTTTAAGTTTGATATGGAAGATGCTGATATTGTTCTTGAAGGTGTAAATCCGAGTTGCGGAGATGATGTATGGCTTAAACTTAAAATGGATGGTGATATTATATCTGACGGAGCGTTTATCGGAGACGGTTGTGCTATATCTCAGGCTTCGGCGGATATTATGCTCGGTATGGTTATAGGAAAGAAAAAAGACGAAGCCATAAAGCTTGCGGATACATTTGTTAAAATGATTAAGGGAGAAGCAAGCGACGAGGAAATAGAAAGCCTTGAAGAAGCTTCTGCATTGCAGGATATTTCACATATGCCGGCAAGAGTAAAATGTGCGGTGCTTGGCTGGAGAACTTTAAAAGAAGCTTTGGATAAGTGAAACATTCACATATATTAGAGAATATAATAATTATAATTAATTATGAGGA
>JAFSZR010000192.1 GCA_017459135.1 Lachnospiraceae bacterium
CGACTTATTCTTAAGTTCACATATCATACTTGCCACCATGAAAATCATAATACCCAGGCAGATATAATTTAGAAAAACCGCAAGTCTCTTATATACCTTATGCATTGCATTAAATATCTTCATAACCAGAACACCGTATCTTTGTGTTGCACGTTCTCCCAAACTGATTTGATCCCTGTCCGCATCCGGGTGCTGCTCCGTGATGTTCATCAATAAAATATTTTCAAACATGCTTTTTTCATCCGGATCCATTCCGGCAGTTGTATATGCCACATATACTCCCGTTCTGGAATCATAGTTTGCATATTTAAACATTACTTTCCGGGTAAGACTAAAAGCCACATCAATATCATTCATATTAAACGGTCTCATTTGTGAAGATAATGAAATACCCTTCTTTTCTTTTAACATGCCCGATTCAAAACCGGTCTTAAGATCATTATATATTTTCTTATACTCTTCATTTGTACTTACCGCATCTTTATATAATCCGGCATTATCCAAAGCTCCACGCAGTGCCCATTCAGCATGATCGCCCTGAACCTCTATTCCATACTGCGTCGGTATACGCCAATTATTAAATTCCTCGTCAAGCATTTCACTGTATTTGTTAAGTGTAGGACTTACCTCCATTGCTTTTTTAAACGCACCTTCGGAAACCCATACACTCTGGTCATGTACCTCACCGTCATCTATTTTGTACAAAAGCGACATGACCTTTCCGCAATATGTACCTGTCCTGTCATTTCCGGTAAACACCCCGTACTTATTATAATTTATCGTGGCTATTCCGATTTCCATTACAACAGTCATAACAAACGGAACCAACATAACAACCGTGTTTTTTAAAAAATCTTTTTTATTATGCCATATCCTGTAAATAAGGATAATAAGAAACGCAGGAATCACAAACGCCAGAATCCATATATGGTCCTCCCTCAGTTCCCAGAACATCATCAATGCAACGGCTTCGCATACAATCCATTTCCACAGTTTCTTTATTTCCCAATCACGTCTGAAATACAAGCCGATATATGAGGCGATAACTAAAAGTGTCATCCAATGTGAAACCGATGTTCTGTATATTCTTGCCGATGTAATCGTAAGAAAGCCGAAAGGCGAATATAATACGGAAATATAAATAACACTTCTGAGCAAAAGATTTTTTGCAACCGGTTTTATCGCTTTTACAAATACATAAGTAACAAGTGCAACAAAAACACCCAAACCTATGCCATACGGTATACCCAATGCTCTGAAGAAAGCAAGCATAAAAGGATATGTTACCGATTTAATTAGCGTCGTACTCCCGTATGCTCCAAGCCACTGTCCACCAAGTATGTTATACGCACTTATAACCATCCATTGATCGTCCATACCGGCATTTACTATATATTCATAAACATACCCTGACGATAGAACTATCCTAAAAAATGTTGCAAAAGCAAGAACAATATAACAGCATTTTTTTAAGCGTTCCGAATCAACTATATTCATTATTTTTTCACCTGATATCATTTTTATTACCTTCCATTGATATACTCATCAATATATCTGTAATAATCATAATCACAGATTTTTTCCGCCATACTGAATTTATTTCTTACCTGAGCGACTTTAGCTTCAACATAGTCCTCATCAACAGGCTTTCCGTCAAGGCTTATTACCTCTCCCGTATTGGCATTATACGAAATTCTGTCAGTTATAAAGCTTCTGTCGTTAAACATTACAAGGCCTTCACTGTCCGATAAAGCATCCTGTCCCGCAAGCATTCTTGAATCATACGGAAGTCCCATTAAATTCAAGACCGTAGGCAAAACATCCAGGCTGCTGCAGCACTTTTCTACATAAACCGGTTGTTCCATGGACGGCGACCAGATAATAAGAGTATTTTCAAACCATTCGAATGTCGAGTCAAGCGTGTGCCCCGCAAGCTCATCACACACATCCTTATTGTCATAAGGAACATGATCCGCCGTAAGAACTATAAGAGTTTTATCTGCTATTCCCTTTTCTTCAAGTTTATCAACAAGCTTTTCCATAGCGAGCTCAAGTTCGTACTGACACGCAAGATATGCCTTTGTAGTTTCGGAATAATCCATATCCTCAACCAAATCCCTGTGCTTTTGAGACATGGCATTTCCTCCGAAGTTATACATAACATGTCCGCTTACAGTAAGGTAATATATATGGAACGGTTCATCATCCGCATATTCATCAAAGGTTGTCTCAATCATATATTCATCGGACTGAGGCCAAAGCATGTTTCCGCCCGGACCGTACTCAGGCTCAAATCCGTTTCCAACACCTATCCAATCATATCCGAGATTCGGGTGTGATACATTTCTGTCATAATATGTATAATAATTATTATGATAACCTTTTACCGTATAACCCTTATCAAGAAGTTCTCTGCTAAGAGTAAACATCATATCGTTTTTGTTATAACCGGCCTTTGACATGGCAAGGTATCCGCCGCTTCTTGGCATAAGTCCCGTAAGATCCGCATATTCGCCTCCGAGCGTCGAACCGTACCAAAGCGGTGTATAATAATTATCAAAGCAAAATCCTTTATATTTCATTTTATAAAGCATCGGAGTTCTGTTCTGATCTATGCTAAGCCCGTAAAAGCCTTCCGCTACCACAAAAATAAGATTATAGCCTTCAAACATTCCCGTATACTCGTTTTTGTTTGTAGGTTTCACCTGACTTATGTATTCGTGCATTGTCCTTATATTTTCATTTGGTGCGGTTGCCATAAGCTCATCAAAATCTATATCAAGAATATTCGGCGTGGTATCTATAACTGCTTCTTCCTGCTTATCTTCTTTTTTATTCTGCTCTGTTGTAACTTCTTCGGTTGTTATCTCTTCTTCCGTTTCCGCAACAAAGGATACCTTTTCATCTTTTATTCCGAACTTCTCTTTGATACCGACCTTCGTATCCAGATAAAATGATTCGATTACTCCGAGTTTTTCAACCGACATGTCTACCGAAGTATAATCACGATACACTTCATATGTTGAATAAACCCTATTTTTTCCTGCCTGCATGGAAATCAGGATAATAACAAAAGAAAGTACCGCCGCTCCGATTGAAACAACATACATATAAAGCTTATGTCTTTCAAAATTAATATGCTTTCTCAAAAATACGGAAAGGAGAATAACCGGAAGAAGCATAAATAAAATTATGTACCACTCTTCCTTTAATTCCTTAAATATAACATCGGTAAAATCAAGCGCCTGTGTTGCCACACCTATCGATCCCGATAACGAAAGATAGGTTCCGAACACTCCGCTGAACACAATCTGTACAATAAAATACACAGTAAAAAACGTTGTAAAAACAAAGGTAAGGATTACGGAAACAAGTTTCGTGAATACGCTTGCAAAGGTTCCCAATACTATTCCGTAGAAAATCGCAAACAAAAGCTTAAACGAAAGATTATCCGCCTTGAATCCAAACCTTACCAAATGAAACAAAAGCTCAAAATACAATAAAGACACAGCAAAATAAAACTCAGGTGTGAAAAGCACTTTTTTAAGCGTTTCCACGACATGAATTTGTGATTTTTTTCCGCCTTTTATATCCGAGATAACATAAGCTTCAGGAAACTCTATTATCGGAATATCATCCGACATTAATTCTTCTGTCTTAGCATCTTCCGACTCGGTATCCTCTGCGTCAACATCTACTGTTTTATTGTCTTCCGTCTTTAATTCTTCGGTATCCATTTTATCTTTCTCCTCAACGCTTAATTATAACCTATCGGCATTTATATTTGCAATATAATTAAAAACAAAATAGTAAGCTTGCCGAAACTATGTTATAATTAATTATATTAATTCATTTTCAGGGGGTACGAAAATGTCAGATTGCAGAAAACTTATAGAAATATGTCAAGGTCGACACATTTATATTCAAACTCATAACTTTCCGGATCCCGATGCGATTGCTTCGGCATACGGACTCCAAAAGATATTTGAGCACTTTGATATCGAATCAACCCTTTGTTACGAGGGACGAATCGACAAATTAAGCACACGAAAAATGACCGAAGTATTTAATATTTCGATTTATTCTTATGAGCAGATAAAAGACGATATGTCGGAAGAAGATTACATAGTATGTGTGGATTCACAAAAAGGAAACGGAAACATCACAGACTTTATCGGCGATGAAATAGCCTGCATAGACCACCACCCGGTATATGTAAACACCGAATACAAATACAGCGATATACGTTTTGTCGGAAGCTGTTCCACGATTATCGCAAAGTACTTCGAAGACCTGGGCATCACGCCGGACAAGCCGACCGCTTCCGTTCTTTTATACGGTTTGAAAACAGATACTCTTGATTTTTCAAGAGGAACAACTCTTATGGATATAGATATGTTTAGATTTCTCTTTCAAAAAGCCGACAATGACATGCTTAAAGTTCTCGAGCATAACAATATGGAATTAAACGATCTTAAAGCCTATGGTGCGGCTATAGAAAATATAAAGATATACGGAACAATCGGTTTTGCCTGTATACCGTTTTCGTGTCCGGACGCGCTTATCGGAATCATTTCCGATTTTATGCTCGAGCTTAACAGCGTGGACGTTACCGTAATTTATTCCAAACGTGAGGACGGATACAAGTTTTCGATTCGTTCCGAGAGTACAAGCGTAGATGCCGGTTCGGTGATAAATCTTGCGCTTAAAGATATCGGTTCGGGTGGCGGACATCCGTCTATGGCAGGAGGACTTATCAAGGCCGAAGATGTACCTAAACTCGGTGATGATCCCGACGCCGAAATCATCAGGCGTTTTACCCATCTACTCGGTGAAACGATCAAATAATCTTATCATTTCTTTAGTGACTTTTTTATCACCGTATCTTACATCTTCGTAAGCTGCGGTGATTTTCGTTATATCATCAAGTTCGTTTTCATAAAGCTCATCCCTTATATCCCTGCCCGTCTTATATGCATCAAGGCGTATATCATAACGGTGCCTAAGCACCCTCTCACGATATAGCTTTCTAAATCTATATTCCGAAGAAAAGATATTTTTTCTTTCTTTTTTTATACGTACGCTATCCACATTTCTTTTTGACACCACAGCCTCTTCAACCTTATCTCCGTATGCTATTCTCTTTTTCATAAGAAGCTTAATTATAATACCGGCAAGCTTATATAATATACAAACCACAAGCAGGACGGCAGCAGTTTTATAAATCACATCGAGTATGCCCATGGCGTCACCGACATGTTCGGAAACAAAATTGTTAAACTTATCCTGCTCATATTCCAGCCGGTCACTTGAAGTTGTTGTAATAGGCTTAAGTAAAAATATAAACATAAGCCTTATAGCCAAAATAACATATGACAAAAGAAATACAACCGACTTTAAACCTTTATAAAAGGCCGCTGAAAGCCCCAATACACGGCCCAGGAATATCCCGGCCAAAAGCAATATAATGACAGCAAAAACTATCGAAGAATTAACAAATACTATCTTCTTCACCGGAAGTCCGGATACATTTTTAGTTGATTCCAGATATATTTTAAGGCCGTCAATATAAATAATAAACAAATACAAAACAATAAGTATAATCGGAATAATATATGCACCCTTCGTAAGAAGGCTGCTCTTTGTAGCATATCCATAAGCATAGATAACGAGGCTTACAAAAAATGTCGGCCAGGGTACATCACTGAAGCTAATAAAATTTCCTCTTTTTTCATATACCAGAGCTTCACTGAATTGATATATAATTATTCCGGTCAAAAACCATTTTGTCCCCGTTGCAAACGGACAAAACATGACCGCGGCAAACAATGCCGTATGCACAAGAAAAATCCATATATTATATCCTGCCTTTTTTCTTATCCAATAAGATGCAAGATAAATCACAAGAAGCATAAGTTCCAAAAAGGCGTCAGGTTTATTTCCCATAAAAATAATAATTACAAAATACGAGCAAAGCACTGAAAAAAGCCATTCATATATAAGTCGTAAGCCTGCCTGAAAAAGCATAATCTTATGTTTCATATATATTCACCTCCCAGCCGTGCATATAGGAGCGCATTTTGTTATATCCGTGAATATTATAATAAGGCACAAGCATAAATACGCCTGTTCCTCTTCTTTGAAGTACGTCCAGTTTTTTAAGCAGATCTTCTTTATAATACGGAGAAATAATAACGTAAGTTGTATTGTTTCTTCGGGCATTTATTTCGGCGTCAATTATATCCATAAATCCTTCTACGCCGTCCTGTCCCTCCAATCGTGAAAGATATTTGTCAATAGACATCATGTGCTTAATTGAAGAACCGAGTTCAACGGTACCCGTATTTTTCGTAACAACATCCAAACCATTGGATGTAACAGCCACATTAAGGTTTTTATTCAGAAAATAATTACAAACGGTAGATGCAAGACTTATACTTACTTCGTCGAGATATTCCGCCTTAATCATATTGTTGGTATCAAGATTTAACAGCACTCTTATGTTTTGAAGTGAAGTATGATTATAAAGATTAACCATAAGCTTATCCGTTTTTGCGGTTGCCTTCCAGTTAATACGTTTCATACTGCATGTGTCGTCATACTCTCTTATTCCTCGAAAAGTAAACGGATCTTCGATGAGGCTTCTGTCATTTTCAATATCGCCTATTACCATACTGAAAACGGAATCGATTATTTTGTTTTCATATTTTTCCGGAAAAACATAGATATCCGATTTGTGAGGTATATTCTTAGCAAAATTTTTGGTCAAAAAGAAATCTTTTGAAATAACATTTGCTCCGTCAATTACAAAGTACCCGCGTTTCTTTGCGTCAAAATAAAGTCTTCTGGTTATTTTTTTATTCGGCATAACCGAGAAGACATCATTTCTGTAATACGAATCCGAAAGTGCGGCATTTTCTTTATCTTCAAATGTAAAGCTTAAAGGTGCCGCAAATTTTACATGCAATATAGAAAGCGGCAGGAATTTTGCATTGTTTATAACTTCGGTGATATACGAACGATCCCCCTGATTGATGTATGAATCGTAGAAATCAACCTTTACATCAAGACCCCTGTCCCAAAATTTTCCATACAGACTTTTTTGAAACACATATATAAATATTGCCATAAAAATCGCAACAACAAGTTTCATATATTATGCCTTCCAATCTTCCACAGGTACTTCTATTCCTTCAACTATCTTTTCGACGATATTTGCATTATGCTTAAAATCTCCGGCGCTTCCGAACGCAAGTATTCTGTGTCCGAGCACGTAAGGAGCGAGATATCTTACATCATCGGGAGTAACATATTCTCTTTTGTTAATTGCAGCATACGCTTGGCTGCACCTTAATAGTGCGAGCGTTCCTCTTGTGCTGACGCCCATATTAAGCTCGCTGTTTTTTCTGGTAGCAAGAACGATATCAACAATGTATGACCTTATACAATCATGAACAAATACTTTTTTTATCTCCTGTCTGTGTCTTATTATATCTTCCGAATCACAAACCGAAGAGATGTCATCTATAGGCATATTATCTATATATCTTTCAATTATGCCTAGTTCTGCCTCTTTATCGTTTTCACCCATGGAAAGCTTTATAATAAAACGGTCAAGCTCCGCCTCAGGCAACGGATAGGTTCCGCTTGTTTCAACCGGGTTTTCCGTCGCAAATACCATAAAAGGTTCAGGTAATTTAAGTGATTCACCGTCAATTGTTACCTGTTTTTCCTCCATCGCTTCAAGAAGACTAGACTGTGTTCTCGGTGTGGCACGGTTTATCTCATCGGCCAGCAAAACATTGGTAAATACCGGACCCTTAACAAGATTAAACTCTCCGCTTTTTTGATTATAAATATTTAAGCCCGTTATATCCGAAGGCATAAGGTCAGGCGTAAACTGTACACGTTTAAACGATACGTTTATACTCTTTGCAAATGCTTTAGCAAGCATTGTTTTTCCCGTTCCGGGATTATCTTCAATCAATATGTGACCGCCGGCAAGAATGCCGGTTATTATAAGTTTTATCTGTTCTTCTTTATCCACTATTACCTTTGAAACATTATCGTTTATAAGCTTAGCTAGTTCCGCCGTAGTTTTATTGTCTTTGTTTTCTGCCATTTTTTCCTCCATAAAGAAAGTCGATTGTGTTTAATATTATATAGCCGAGAAGACTTCTCCTATTTTTCCGTTAATCAGAATGTCCGCATTTTTATCACGTGGCGTTGGTGCCATATTTACAACCACAAGATATTTTCCGTTGAAATAATCTATAAGTCCCGCTGCAGGATAAACCACAAGAGATGTACCTCCGATAATAAGCATGTCCGCATGCGAAATATGATCAATGGTTCTTGCTATAACACTGCTGTCAAGACCTTCCTCATACAATACAACATCGGGTTTTATAATCGCACCGCACTCATCACATTTCGGAACACCGTCCTGTTTCATAACATAATCCAAGTCAAAGAATTTTCCGCAACGGGTACAATAGTTTCTGTGTACCGAACCATGAAGTTCAAGTACTTCCTTGCTGCCTGCCTTTTGATGAAGTCCGTCTATATTTTGAGTAACTATAGCCTTAAGCTTTCCGCGTTCTTCAAGCTCGGCAAGCTTTTTATGTGCGGCATTCGGCTCTGCCTCAGGAAAAATCATCTTATCCTTATAAAACTCAAAAAACTCTTCCGTCCTTTGCATATAGAAGGTGTGGCTTACCATTGTTTCAGGCGGATATTTATACTTTTGATTATAAAGTCCGTCCGTACTTCTAAAATCCGGTATTCCGCTTTCGGTAGAAACTCCGGCACCCCCAAAGAAAACAATATAATTACACTCTTCAACCGCATCCTTAAACTTCTTGATTATCTGCTCATCCATAATTCTACCTCCTAAAAAAATCTTTTCGTTTTTCCGTATATTAAAACAGAGATGCCGAACGAAAATACAATCGGCATCTCATTTAATTATTCATTATTCTTCGTTTGTACATTAATTTTCACAACGCCCACAACATTATATTTAATACCGTCGACGGTATTAAACTCTATATCCGCATTATGAGTTCCAAGCCCCATTTCCGAGCAGTCTATTACAGGCGAAACAGTATCCGCATCAAGCTCACTTACAAGGTTTTCGAGTCCCGATACCTCTACAATGATATTGTCACTTGCTTCTACCTCATATTCATAATCACTCTTTTTGCCCTTAAGCGTTATATCAGATGCTTTAAGATTAATCTTCTTTGTTGTAAGCTTTTCTATCGAAACCGTTAAAGCAATATCCGAATTATTCTGTGCCAAAAATACTCCTTCAGGAATATAGTCACTTAGATTAACGGTAATCTGAAGACTCTCTTCAAGACCGCTTACCGAAATATCTTTTATTTCGATTTTATCTAAACCGCCAATCACACTCTCATCACCGGCTATTTCCACGGTCTGAGGCTGATATACCACCTCCGAAACAGCATATCCGTCGGCAGGCGTACCTTTAATTTCAACGTCTATATCAACCGTCTTGGTCGGATATACGTTTATAGCAACATCTGCCTGTGACTGACTTAAACTTATCTTATCATTTTTTATTTTTTCACCATATGCATCCAAAAGCAATATATCGCCTACCGCAGTTACATTTTGGTCTGCACCTTTTACATCTACCTTTACCACCACATCGGTAATCTTATCAACCGCACTCTTCGGGCCTTCAATGGTTATAATATTCGGAGTTGCCGAAGTCTCTCCTACAGCATAACCTGTTGCCGCTTCTCCCTCGACCACAACCTTAACAGGAAATTGTTCTTTTACTCTGTCTTCAAGACTAAGTTGCATTATGTTATCAACACATTCGATACTTATGTCATCTTCTATACCCTTATTTCTCGGAACAACACTAATCTGAACAGAATTGGTTATAGACATCTGAGTTACGTCCGCATAGGCATAAAAATTCTTTGCCGTAAGATTACCGACAACCGAACGTCTTCCTTTAACATAAATATCCACCGTATCGCCCTTAACAACATCATATACCTGATCCAAATCTTCGAGCACATCGGAGTTTTGCTGATCAACAGGTATATCTTCTATCTTTACGGTAATTGTATAATCCGTAATATTTACCACAACAAGCCAAAGCAGTATCGCAAAAATTATTGCAAGGAGCTTGTAACCGACATTATTGAAAAAAAGTTTTTTCATTTCTTCTTGCCCCCCTTTATTCTTTTTGCTTTTCTGGTCTTTTTATTTTGTGAACTCTTACTTGACTGGAGTGAAGTAAGACGTGTTCTCAAACTTTCAACATCAAGATTCTCATAAAGCACTCCACCGTATGCTATGGATATCTGTCCGTTTTCTTCGGACACAACCAAGGTCATACTATCGGAAACTTCACTTATTCCGACAGCCGCTCTGTGTCTTGTTCCCAAATCCTTATTTAAGTCATTTCTTCCCGTAAGAGGAAGATAACAGGTAGCTGCCACAACTCTGTTGTTTCTTATGATAACAGCACCGTCGTGAAGCGGTGTATTATGCTCAAATATGTTTTCCACAAGCTGTCTTGAAACAGCGGCATCGATGTTTATTCCCGTCGCCTCGTACTCACCCAAAGGAACATTTTGTTCAATTACAACAAGTGCACCTGTTTTATTTTTACTCATAAAAGTAGCTGCACTTATTAATTCCTGTATTGTATTGTCGTTTACACGATCGCTTTTGATACTGTCGTTTCTGATTAAAACTTCTGAAATTATATTCTTTTTTCCGAGCTCTTCAAGAGCACGTCTTAACTCCGGCTGGAACAAAATAACAACGGCAAGAATTCCGACATTGATCAGATTTCTGAAAAGCCAGAGTATTGTATTTAGCTTAAATACAGCTGCAAATCCCATAAACACAGCTATAACGATTATGCCTCTGAAAACCGTCCAGGCTCTTGTCTTCTTAACCCACATAATAAGGGTGTAGATAAGATAAGAAAGAATAATTATCTCAAGAATATCCGATACGGTAATATGCGGTACATAAAACCAATCAAAATATGAACTTAAAACTGTCCAAAATCTCTTCAAATCAACACCCCATTATATATCATACTTTTTATTTTAAATTTAAACCCCTGTATTTTCAGGACTCGCAGGCTTTGCGGTTCTTGCTTTCATTTTAGCCTCCATATCCTGACCTGTAATCTTCTTTACGGTTTTCTTCTTTTCGGAAACACCGTACTTAGGAATAGCTTTTACATAGTAATAGTAATCATCATCTTCGAATTGGACAACTTCCTTGCGCGAATAATCGACAAGCCGTTTACATACCTGAACAATCACCGTAACAAGTATTCCGATGAACGAACCGAATATTACGGCACCAAACGAAACTTCCATATCCATAATTACACCCACTATCATAAACGCGAGTATATTTATAAGTCCGCCCGCTCCGATAGCCACATACCATGAATAATCAAACGGAAGCTTGTAGATAAAGAATGTCAAAAGTATAACAATCGCAAATACTATTCCTGTCATAATCATTTCTTTATCTTTTAATACATTATCTATAAGATATGAATATACATCCACATCATCTTTCTTTACGGCTGCAACAAGCATACCGTTCAAATCATGTACAGCAAGCGCAAACTTGTATAAAAACACTCCGATTGCCGCCGGAACCATACCTGATGCGCCCACAAATATTGCTACTATAAGAGGTATTGCATAAGTCATTTTAAATATGTACATAACCGGTACAAAGAAAAGTATCCATGCACAATTAGGAAACATTCTCATATACATGCAATATATGACTATGAAAACAAGAAGTGCTATTATTCCTATGGACTTAGCCACAAAGAAACAATTAAATATAATAACAATCGAGCCCAAAAGTACGGCTACCGGTGCAGATACCAGTGCACATATTACAGAAAGTAAAAATACCACTATGCCTCTTTCAAAGAGTTCTGAATATCCATATAATTTATTGATTGACCAAAACATAAACCAGGCTGCAATAAAGCAAAAAATCGGTGTTATTATCTCATCAAATCTTCTCAAAAAATTTCTTATTGCATCCCTGACCTGTATTAAACCTGCCATTATCTATTGTCCCCTTTCCTGTTTGTGTCGGAATAATTTTGCATTTTCTGTCTTCTTTGCTCCTCTTCGAGAGCCAAACGTTTTTGTCTTCTCTCAAGTCTTAACTGAGCATCCTGCTTTTGCTTTCTTACTTGCATAGCACGTTGATTCTTTCTTCTTTCTTCAAGTCTTCTTGAGTTTTCAATAATCTGTCTATTTCTTTCCTCTTCCTCTTTTTTAAGGCGATTTCTCATCATTTCGGTTTTATTTACAACATTTCTTGATTTATCTGCAGAATCTTTTTTATTCTTTTCGGATTCTTTTATGACTCCGATATTTGAATTTCTGATAAGCTTACCGCGATGCATAGGACCGCCGGAAATTTCTATTAAATCTCTTAAATCACTGTTGTATTGTGTAAGGCCTTTTCGCTTTCTTCCATACCTGTATGTATAAACCAGATATGCAAAGATAAAATAAATGAAACAAAACATAACGTACCAACCGAGTATTCTGTACATTACGCCAAAATAGTCCATATTATTTATGGAATTTAATATGACTTCAAAGCTTACAAAGACATAGGCTCCGACTACTGCCCAATATACCACGGTCGCCGCCACCAATGTTTTAAGAACATTGAATCTTACATAATCTCTTTCAAAAAACTTACTCATTTCGAGAGCGTCGTTTTTTTCTTTCTTTTCATAAATGGAAAGTCTGGTCATAAGCTTGACCTTTTTTTCATCTACCACAGCAAGCTATCTCCTTAATATCTTAATTAACATAATATCTATTTTCATTATCACAATGTCTTATAATATCACAAAAAACAAATCTTATCAACTGACAATACTTCCAAGCACACCATATGAAACAATATCCATAATTACAGCTGCCATAAGAATTCCGAGGAATATGGCAATTGACGCTTTTTTAATATCTTTTTCAAGCAATGAAGCTATAAGCGAACCTGTCCATGCACCTGTACCCGGAAGCGGTATGCCTACAAACAAAAGGAGAAAGATAAACTCTCCCTTTTCAACTCCGTCGGACTTTTTCATTGCTCTTTTTTCAAGCTTTTCGATAAGTCCTTTAAATATATTATGTTTTTTCATAAATTCAAATAATTTTTTTATAAAAAGCAATATGAAGGGTATCGGAATAATATTTCCCAATATACAAATAATATTTGCTTTTAAAAGCGGTATCTTAAGTAACGACGCTATAACAAGTCCACCTCTTAATTCAATCAGAGGTACCATTGAAACAAGAAAAATAAAAACTTCCTTTGGCATAAAGCTCCCAAGAGAACCGTTATACCAATCCACCAGGCTCTGCATTTATGTATAACTCCTTAAATCTTATTCTTATATCCGCCGCTTAATAAACGCTCTTCAAATTCAAGCTGCGGCAAAGGCTTGTCAAAATAAAAGCCCTGAACATAATAACATCCGAGTCCTTTTAAAAACTCAAGCTGACCTTTGGTTTCAACACCTTCGGTTATTACACTCAGATTTAAATTTCTTGCCATATCGACAATACTTCCGACTATTACGCGGTCTCTTTCTGAAAAATCTTCGCGGTTTACAAACGAACGGTCAATCTTTATCTCGTTTACGGCAAAATCTCTGAGTACCCCCAAGGAAGAATAACCGCTTCCGAAATCATCTATGGAAGTCTTAATATTATAAACCTGCATCTTGTCAAGGAAATTGGTCATAAGTTCCTTTTCGTCATAATCGGCAGTTTCCGTTATCTCAACAATAATCATCTCTCTGTTAACATCATAACGGCTTATAATCTGGTTAATCCTGTCAGCAAGATTATCATCATCAAGATGCTTTCTTGAAAAGTTTACTGAAACAGGCACATTCTCATGTCCTAATTTTGCCCAATCCGAAACATTTTTACAAACTGATTCAAATATATAAAAATCAAGCATGGTAATGCTTCCGTTTTCTTCAAGAACAGGAATAAATTCTGCAGGACTGATAATTTTTCCGTCTTTTATCCATCTTGAAAGCGCTTCTACTCCGACGATTTTACCGTTTCTTATATCTGCCTTCGGCTGATAATACGGAACAAATTCACCATTTTCCAACGCTGTTTCAAAGGATTCTTCTATCATCTTTTTCTTACGAAGTCTATCCGTAAGTTTATCGTCAAGCACTACTATTTCCTGTTTTGTCGCGCGAGCATATCCGAAAGCAAGTGCCGCTTCGGAAATAATATCCTTTGCTCTTGAAGTTTCGATATTGAGCGGCGCGATACCAATCGAAGCTCCGAACTTAATCTCTTTTTTTCTTTCATTTTTCATACCATAGCCGGTATAATTAAGAACATAATCTATAAAATCGTCCATTCTGGACCTTTTAATAAGCGCAACAAAATTATCGCCTCCGAGATGTCCGACAACTTCATCGTCTTCCTTAAAATTTTCAAGGTCTTTTGCATATCTTTTAATTATGTTATCGCCCTCAATAGGTCCAAACATATTATTGGCAAGACCAAATCCCTTTATATTGAAATAGCAGCTGTCATAATTTTGGATATTACCCTTTTTTGCCACTTCCATACACTGGATGATATATCCCTTAGGATTAGGAAGCCCCGTCATATGATTGTTGGTTGTTGCTTTTTCAAGAGATCTCATTATCTTATAATGACCCACATAATAATGAAACAACGAACCTATGATATGTATATCGCTTTTTTGTTCTTCAGTAAATTCTCCGGCTTCTTTGGTAGGATAAATATGCGATACAATTCCTCCGCATTCTTCAAACTTCATTTCGACAGTGAATTTTCCCTCTTCGCAATAATCACCTGAGTCAAAAAGAACAAACTCAACCTTCTCATCATCAAACGGAAGCATGATTAAATTAGTAAAGATTGTCTTTTCAATCTTTCCTATCGGATATAGGCCGGTCACATATTCGGCCGCTTTTCTTTGTGTTTCAATTGATTCAGGATGTTCCTTTAACATCCCTGAAATTTTCATAAACAGTTCATTACCAACCATCCGGTTCTACCCCCCCCCATGCATTTTTCCCTTAAAATACATGGGTTTTTACATTGTTCTCTCAATACAAATTTTTTTAGGTATAATTATTTTTTCTGTATTCAGCATATACCGAGTATATTATACAACATTTCAATGTAAAAGTCACGAAAAAATAAACAAAAAAGAACGGTTCCCGACTACATTTTTCGGGTACCGTCCCTGTCATTTTTTGTATTTTTAATCAAGTGCCTGAGCAAGGTCTGCAATAAGATCGTTTTTATCTTCAAGACCGCAGGAAATACGAATAAGACCTGCAGGTATGCCTGCTGCCTCAAGCTGCTCATCACTCATCTGTCTGTGTGTTGAAGTCGCAGGGTTAAGACAGCAGCTTCTCGCATCGGCCACATGTGTTTCGATGGCTGCAATTTTAAGCTTCTTCATAAATGATTCCGCTGCGGCTCTTCCGCCCTTAATTCCAAAGGAAACAACGCCACAGCCGCCGTTAGGCATATATTTCTTTGCAATTTCATAATATTTATTGCTCTTAAGTCCCGGATAGTTAACAAACTCAACATTAGGATGGTTTTCAAGGAATTCTGCTACTGCCAGTCCGTTCTCGACATGTCTTGGCATACGTACGTGAAGTGACTCAAGGCCAAGATTCAAAAGGTAAGCATTCTGTGGTGACTGAATCGAACCGAGGTCACGCATAAGCTGAGCTGTACATTTGGTTATAAACGCACCCTCCTTACCAAATCTTTCCGCATAAGTTATGCCATGATAAGACTCATCAGGTGTGGTAAGTCCAGGGAACTTATCTTTGTAAGCCATCCAGTCAAACTTACCGGAATCCACAATCGCACCACCGACTGCGGCACCGTGTCCGTCCATATACTTTGTGGTTGAATGAGTTACTATATCAGCTCCCCACTCAATAGGTCTTAAGTTAACCGGAGTCGGGAAAGTATTATCAACTATAAGCGGTACACCATGTGCATGAGCAGCCTTGGCAAATTTCTCTATATCAAGTACCGTAAGTGCAGGATTGGCAATTGACTCTCCAAATACAAGCTTTGTGTTGTCCTTAAATGCCGCATTTAATTCTTCCTCTGTGCAGTCAGGTGAAACAAATGTTGTCTCAATTCCCATCTTTCTCATGGTTACATCAAGAAGGTTAAAAGTTCCTCCGTAAATTGATGAAGATGCAACTATATGAGAACCAGCTTCGCAAATGTTAAAGAATGCAAAAAACGAAGCAGCCTGACCGGATGATGTAAGCATTGCCGCGGTTCCTCCCTCAAGCTCCGCAATCTTTGCCGCCACATAATCATTTGTAGGATTTTGAAGCCTGGTATAAAAATAACCGGTAGCTTCCAAATCAAAAAGCTTTCCCATATCCTCGCTTGTATCATACTTAAATGTTGTTGACTGAATTATCGGTACCTGTCTAGGTTCTCCGTTTCCCGGACGATATCCACCCTGAACACATTTGGTGTTAATTGAAAAATCACTCATTTTTTCTCTCTCCTTTTTATCTTGTAATCTAATATCATTCTTTTTTTGCTGTTTATTTTATGAATTTCTATACTTCATAATCCATACATACTCTTGATTTTGTATAAGGTCTTACCTTTGTATCCGCAACCTCAACATGTGCCGGATGAACGGCATAACCCTTTAATGCCTCTTCGCTTTCAAGTGTGGAATCAAGCAAAACATCCGCATTTGAAGAAGCAAGCTTTTCAGTCTGAACTTTAATCTCGAGAAGTCCCGGAACTACTCCTTTTAATCCTTCAAGACCTTCCTTGATACCTGCTGCCACATTTTTCTTTTCTTCGTCCGTCAGCTCGTCTTTAAGCTGCCATAATATAATATGCTTTATCAAATTTTTACCTCTTTTCCCGACTTTATATTATAAAAACACGAAAAATATTTTATCATATTTTCGTAATAATCACAACCGATAAAGAAATATATTGCATTTTCTCTTGCAACCATGCGATATTTTGAGTTATAATGAACGAGCTGTTTTTCAAAATTTCATTGGAAATTTACCAATAGCTTTACAATGTCTGAAATCAGCATGCATTAACAGATTTATTTTTATAAGGAGACGAAACATGGGAAATTATTTTAATCCTGAAATTGAAACCATGCCTGTTGAAGATCTCAAGAAGCTTCAGAGCGAGAGACTTATTAAGCAGGTAAAACACGTATACGACACGGTAAAGTTTTATCATGATAAAATGGATGAGGCAGGCGTAAGCCCTGACGATATCAAGAGTGTCGATGACTTACATAAGCTTCCTTTTATTACAAAGGACGATTTAAGAGACCAGTATCCTTACGGTTTACTCGGTGCTCCGCTTTCAGACTGTGTAAGAATCCAGTCAACCAGCGGTACTACAGGAAGAAGAGTTGTTTCCTTCTATACACAGGAAGATATCGACGTATGGGATACGTGTTGTGCACGTGCACTCGTTGCCGCAGGTGCAACAAAGGATGATGTGGTTCATGTAAGTTACGGCTACGGACTCTTCACCGGTGGTGCAGGTCTTCACGGCGGTTCTCATAAGCTTGGTTCACTTACACTTCCGATGTCATCGGGAAATACAGACAGACAGATTCAGTTTATGACCGACCTCGGTTCAACAATTCTTTGCTGTACACCTTCATACGCAGCATATCTCGGCGAAAGTATTGCAGAGCGCGGAGTAAAGGATCAGCTTAAATTAAAGGCAGGTATCTTCGGAGCAGAAGCATGGACCGAAGAAATGCGTCACAATATAGAAGAAGCACTCGGAATCAAAGCATATGACATTTACGGACTTACAGAGATAAGCGGTCCCGGCGTATCCTTCGAATGTGAGGAGCAGCGCGGTATGCACGTAAACGAAGACCACTTCATTCCTGAGATTATCAATCCTAAGACAGGTGAAGTTCTTCCTGAGGGTGAAAAGGGTGAGCTTGTATTCTCATGTATCACAAAGCAGGGATTCCCTCTTCTTCGTTATCGTACAAGAGACATATGCGTTCTTTCCCGTGAGAAGTGTTCTTGCGGACGTACTCACATCCGTATGAGCAAGCCACTCGGAAGAAGTGATGATATGATGGTTGTAAAGGGTGTAAACGTATTCCCTTCACAGATAGAGACTGTTCTTCTTAACAACGGTTACGAAGCTAACTATCAGCTCGTTGTAGACCGTGTGGGAAACAGTGATACAATCGCTTGTGATGTAGAATGGCTTCCAAGCAACCCACCTGCAGACGAAGCAGAGAAGGCTTACAGAGAGAAGAAGCTTGTAGGCTCTCTTAAGTCAATGCTCGGAATCGCAGTTGAGGTTCATCTTGTTGCACCTAAGAGCGTACCGAGAAGTGAAGGAAAGGCTGTTCGTATTGTAGACAACAGAAAGCTCTTTGAAGAAAGCAGACTTGCGAAAAAATGATAATAGGTTTCTGGAAATAGGACGCAGGAAGTGAAATAATAAGGGGTTGCATCAACATACTATCGCTAACGTTGCTGCAACCCCTTTTATTTCACTTCCTGCTGTTACTCATAAAACCTTTCTTTGACGGGTTCTAAGGCTTTTATTATGTCGCATTTTTCGTATGCAAGGCTTCTTATATCGTTTATGACATCGTTTTGTTCATCAACATATATCGAGTTGTAAAACTCAACTACTTTGTTTATGTCAACAGGGTTTTCGTTTGCCTCAAACATAAGTTGGTATTTATAATCTTCGGGGATTACATCTACTTTTGATGATGAAATCATCGGAAAACCTTTACACAAATATTCTCTTGATTTAAGAGAGCTCGATAAAGCTGCTCCTATTCTGTGCAATCCGAGTCTTTCAAGTGCTATATCACTGTTATTGTATAAGTCCTCCAGCTCATCGCCTACACAATAGCCATGGAATATAACATATTTTTCCAAAGAGTATTTTTTTACAAGTTCTTCATAGGTCTCTTTTTCGTTTCCGTTACCGGCAAGATGTAAATATACTTCTTTTCCTCCGCCGTTCTTGTAATATTCGTTTAATCCTTTTATAAATCTGTCATAGCCGTGACTTTGCTGCATCTCGGCAACCGCAATTACATGTATAGTTCCGTCTACATTTCTTAAAGTTCTCGGTTTAATCTCATCAACGAAGACTGCATTTACGATCGGGAAAGCCTCAATTCCGAAAATATTATCGTAGTTACTGTAAGAGGCTATCTTATACACGTATTTCTTCATCCTATGTCTGCAAATTCTGTCTATGTAATATGCCATCTTGTTTTTTAAATCAACGCCGTAATTTTTAATCTCATCATCATACGGATACGTCGGAAGCTCAAGTATGATGCGGCTGTGCTTGCTTACCTTTTTTAACATTCCGTTAAATGCAGGTTCCGACATAGGATATCGTATAAATACATACGGTATATCAAATTTTTTCACACACTCTACCGTACATTTATTAATCGCAAACAAAGCTTTAACCCAGGAATCTGTTTCGGCAACAACTTTATTTTTATTTTTATGTGTTAGTATAACATTGTTATCGTTTAACGAAATCATATAAGTATCAAACATAGACGAAAACGCCTTATACTGACGCTTGAGTTTTTTACCCAGACTGCTTTTTTCAGAAAAGACATCTACTTTTGTATATATCAATAATTTATCCATTCAACTTACTCCTTTAGTTCAGTTGTTTTGATTTTTCAACAAGGGCACGAACTATTTTCACCGCCGATTTTCCGTCACCGAAAGGTTTATAATTTTCATCAATGATCTGCTCATGAGATATTTTTTCGACAATCTCTTCAGCAATCGGTCTGCTTAACTCATTTCTGTTATTAACCATGGTTTCAGGCCAGCATACGAAGTCCAATACAGTTACACATTTCTTTCCCGCAAAAAAAGCCTCTGTCTGAAGTCCGCCCGAATCGGTTACAATTTTTTCCGCATTTTTTACAAGGCAGACACTTTCAAGATATCCGACCGGCTTTACAAACAAAATATTCGGAAAGTCTCCAAGCTTTAAAATCAGCTCTCTGTTTCTCGGATGAACAGGATATACCGTAGGATAATCCAAGCTGTTCATAGCCTTAAGAATTTCAGACAGATTTTTCTCGCTTGTATTTTCTTCTCTATGGCATGTCAGATAATAATATTTATCCGGAACATCAATCTCTTCTCCCGTCAATAATTCAAGTTTCATACTGTCGATTCTGCGTACATTACTGTATTTTACAAAAGCATCGTACATTGTATTTCCAACCAGAAGACTTTTACTTCCCAATCCTTCTTTTTTCAATTCATTAAATCCGTCTTCCGCACTCGCCAAAAGAAGCGTCGATACGTGATCAGTACAGATACGGTTTATTTCTTCCGGATTTGTCATACAATGCGTTCTTGCTCCCGCTTCCACATGACAGATAGGTATCTTCAATTTAGCAGCCGACAGCGCTGCTGCCAAAGTCGAATTTGTATCTCCGAAAACAAGAAGCCAATCAGGTTTTTCCTTTATCAATACTTCTTCGATTGCCATCATCATTTTTCCAGTCATCTGCGCATGAGTTCCACCGGATATACCAAGGTTATAATCAGGCTTCGGAATACTTAATTCTTCGAAAAACTGCTCAGACATATTATAGTCAAAATGCTGTCCCGTATGAACCAGGACTTCATCAAATTCTTTTCTTAATTCAGCCGAAACCGCCGCTTCTTTAATAAACTGCGGTCTTGCTCCGACAACCGTAACGACCTTCATATAAGCTTCTCCCTCGGTAATCAATAACTCTATAAAACTTCTATATTATCTCTATTTGTAATGTTTTTCATAACATTCTTTGTATCAAATATTGCCTTCGCATGTTTTTGAACAAAGCCATAGTCAACGTTGCTGTGTGCTGCCGTAATAATAACAATATCAGCACTATCAATCAATTCCTTTGAAAGTTCAGGCTCACTTTCCATGGTCAAATCGCCTTTTTTAAATGTTTTAATCCACGGATCGTAATAACATACATCCGCTCCGACCTTTAATAGCTCTTCAATAACCCTTATAGCCGGTGATTCACGATAATCGTCTATATCGTTTTTATACGCAACTCCGAGCGCAAGAACCTTTGCACCGTTTATAGCTTTTTTATGTCTGTTCAAAATGTGCATTGCACGCTCAACACAATAAGCTGGCTGACCGTCATTTATTGTCATACTGTTTTCTATAAGCGTTGTATGAAATCCATATTCTCTTGCCTTCCATGTCAAATAATACGGATCAAGCGGTATACAGTGTCCGCCAAGTCCCGGTCCCGGATAAAACGGCTGGAAGCCGTAAGGCTTCGACTTTGCCGCATCTATTACTTCCCAGACAGATATATTCATTTCATGACATAATCGTGCAATTTCGTTTACAAGTCCGATATTTATATTGCGATAAGTATTCTCAAGTATCTTTTCCATCTCCGCAACAGCAGGAGAAGAAACCTTATGAACCGGAGCTTCAAGAATAGCTTCATACATTGTGGCTGCTATATCGGTACATGCCGGCGTGCAGCCTCCCACAACTTTCGGAGTATTTTTTGTTTTATAAATAAGATTTCCCGGATCCACTCTTTCAGGGGAAAAAGCAAGATAAAAATCTTCTCCGCACTTAAGACCGCTTTTATTTTCAAGAATAGGTTTTAACAGCTCTTCCGTAGTACCCGGATATGTCGTAGATTCAAGGACTACAAGCATATCCTTATGCAGATATTCAGCTATACTTTCCGTAGATGACTTAACATAGCTGATATCCGGTTCCTGATGTATGTCAAGAGGTGTAGGAACAGCTATGCAAACACAGTCACAGCTTGCAACCGAAGAAAAATCATCTGTGGCTCTTAGCTTGCCTGACTTAACAATTTCAGATAAATCTTCATTTACAACGTCGCCTATATAGTTTTTTCCTTCGTTTACCATATCAACTTTATTTTTTTGTATATCAAAACCTACTACTGTAAATCCGGCCTTGGCTTTTTCTACTGCGAGCGGAAGACCTACATATCCAAGCCCGCAAACCCCCATCGTTGCTGTTTTATTAAGAATTTTTCCCTTCAATGTACTCATGCTCATACCCCTTTTAATCAGTTTAACAACACGTCCGTAACGCTGCAAATATCTTCTTCTGTCAGATACGGATGCATAGGAAGACTTAATACTCTTTTTGAAGCTTCCGAAGTATTAGGATAATATTTATCGCTAAGCTTCATCCATTCATAAGCTTTTTGACTGTGCAATCCTCGCGGATAATAAATCATAGAAGGTATCCCGTTTTCTTTTAATTTATACATCAGAATTTTTCGTTTTTCTTCGTTTTTTACAAGTATTGTGTACTGTGCCCAGCTTGAATAAAAACCTTCCAAAATTTTCGGCGTAACGTATTTATCTTTAAGTCTTTCAGTATAACTTGCAGCCACCTTGTTGACCGCATCAAGTTCATATTCTATAAATGCTTCAAGCTTAGGTAAAAGTATCGCAGCCTGAAGTGTGTCAAGTCTGCTGTTCATACCTATTTCCCTATTATCGTATTTGTCAGTAGGTGATTTACCCTGTGCCCGAAGTGATTTGAGTCTTTCGGCAACTTCATCATCATCCGTAAATACAGCTCCTCCATCTCCGTAGCATCCAAGAGGTTTTGCAGGAAAAAATGATGTCGTTGCTAAATCTCCGAACGAACACGCTTTTTTACCTTCTATGTTTCCGCCAAAACCTTGTGCACCGTCTTCAAGGACCTTCAAACCGTATTTTTTTGCTATCGGAAGAATTTTATTGTAATCCGCAGGCTGACCAAAAAGATCTACCGGTATAATTGCTTTAGGTGTAAGTTTTCCTTCCTCAAGAGTACGTTTAATTGCGGCTTCCAAAGCCTCCGGCGAAATATTGAAAGTATCCAAATCTATATCAACAAAAACCGGTGTTGCACCGAGTATAGACGATGTGCCCGCTGAAGCAAAATATGTAAAGTCAGACGTAAACACAGCATCTCCGGGACCGACTCCCAATATCATAAGCGCAAGCTGCAATGCATCCGTTCCATTGGCACATGTTACGCAATACTTTCTTCCGACGTATTCCGCAAGCTTTATCTCAAGTTCACCAACCTGCTTTCCGAGTATAAAAGTCGAACTTTCAAGCACCTCTTTAATCGAAGCGTCAATTTTAGTATTCAGTTTTTCATACTGTAATCCCAAATCTCTAAAACGCATTTAAACAACTCCAAAATTATTATTTTTCAAGCTTTCTTGCCGGATTGCCAGCCACAATAATATCATTTTCTACGGATTTTGTCACAGTTGAGCCCATTCCGACTACAACATTGTTTCCGACAGTTATTCTGTTTCTTAAAGCTGCATTTATACCTACATAAGAATTTTCACAAAGCTCGTCAAATCCACCGATTATTCCACCTGCGGTTATTTCAACATTTTTATGTATATGAACATCATGACCTATATGAACAAGTGCATCAATTTTAACATAGTCCTCAATAATCGTATCTCCGCCGGAACCACATGATATATTATCATTTGCTCCAATCTCAACATTGTCGCCTATTATTACTCTTCCCAAAGTCGGTATTCTTATCTTGTTTCCGTTTTCATCTTCGGTCATCGTAAATCCGTTTGCACCGACCACAGCATTCTCGTTTAAAATAAAATTATCACCGATAGTTGCTCTTTTAATAACGCTGTTGGCTAATATTTTTGCATTTTTTCCAATGGTAACATCGGGTCCTATTACGCATCCGGGTTCTATATATGCATCCGATTCAATATGCGAATCTTCGCTAACAAAATACCCTTTCGGCGAACAAATATAATTGATTTTTTTTTCTTTTTCGAAACGTTTTTGAGCAAAAATTTCAGCGAAACGTGCATATTCAAGCTGTGCATTTTCACACATAATAAATGTGTTATTTTTTTCCGCATTATCAGGAACTTTTATTCCGTTTTCGACAAAAACAAGGCAGTTTTTTACCTTATCAAGCTTTGATATCAATCCCTCTACCTTTAACGAAATATACATTGCGGTATTCGGTCTTGGATTGCCGATATAAGACATACCCAAAATATTATGAAACTTTTCCGGATTAAATTCACTGATATCAAACTCCATAAATGTAGTAACCCCCAGCTTTATTAATTATCAAATCTATTTACAAAATCCATCGTTGAACAATCTTCAAGCGGAAGCTTTACGGGACGATGTTCCGCAGAAGATTTATATATAGCAAGCACAAGCTCCAAAGCTCTCTTACCTGCCTCTCCGTCTATATACGGTTCTCTTTTATTAATTATCGCATCTATTACATCAGCATAAAGCGGCGTATGACCGTATCCGTAAACATTAGGCGGATTTTCCCCGTAGGTAGATTTTACTTCTTCGGAATCATCCAAACCATCTGCAAAGTTCCATTCTTCGATTATATTATCCGAAGTACCTGCCGCCTTTGCCGTACCCTTTTCACCAAAGATATATAAGGTCTCTTCAAGATTTTTAGGATAAACATTTGTTGTTCCTTCAATTATTCCATACGAACCGTTTTTAAACTTTACAAGTGCCAGTCCCAAATCCTCGGCTTCTATGTAGTAATGAGTAAGTTGATCCGTATAAGCCATAACCTCATCGATTTCATCGCCCATCATCCAGCGAAGCAAATCAATATTGTGGATACACTGATTCATTAGACAACCGCCGTCCTGTGCCCATGTGCCTCTCCAAGGCGCCTGCTCATAATAGTTCTCTCCTCTATTCCACCTCACATGTGCAGCTCCATGGAGAAGTCTTCCAAATCGACCTTGTTCCATAGCTTTTCTCATATATTGAACCGATTTATTAAAGCGGTTCTGATGATTTGCACATACCAATACACCTTTTTCTTTTCCTGCTTTTATTATCATATCAGCGTCTTTAATCGAAAGTGCTATCGGTTTTTCTATAATAACATTACAACCGGACTCTATACAATCAATTGCTATCTTTGCATGATTTCCGGACTCCGTTGCAATTGCCACAAGTTCAGGTTTTTCTTTTATTAACATTTCCTTATAGTCTTCGTATTTGTTAACTGAATTCAAAGAAAATTTATCCGACTTTTCCTTCATCATTTCAGGAATCAAATCACAAATTGCGACTATTTCAAGATTATTATTTTTTGCTGCTTCTATATGGTTAGGCGAAATCCTTCCGCAACCGATTAATGCGTATCTCAAAAAAGTATCCTCCGCTTTAAAAAATATAGAATCTTAACTACATAATTATAACTTTGAAACGCAAAAAAATCAATGCTACATCTTAATTACAAGCTTATTCTTAAGGCATTCCACAACAGCCATTGTTTCATCTCCCACATATTCTCCGTCAACATGAACAACAGCCGGTTCCTTTATCCTTACAACAACTTTTTTTGCTTCAACTAAATTAAAGCCTTTTATTTTTTCCTGCTTTGCCATAACAAGTAACGGCAGCTTAAAAAAAGCATTAAGCTTTGATATATCGGACGCTATGCATAACGAAAGCTTTCCGTCATCATATGATGCATCAGGTGCCATAGGAACACCTCCGCCTTCGGCCTTTACATTCATAAATGCCGAAAAAATCATTTTATTTAATACCATTTTTTCCTTTAAAACAAGACTATTATCCTTTTCTTTATGTTCGTCATTATCATCTTCTGCATCATAAATCTCTATTTCGGTATCTATATAACGCATGGAAAATAAACTTATAATAGTAAGAATAAGATACGTAAGCGAACCTAAATTTAATTTATTAAGCACTTTTTTTATCTTTGAAGTAAGAGCTTTCTTGCAAACTATAGCATCAAGTCCTATTCCGCTGCTTATTCCGAATA
>JAFSZR010000193.1 GCA_017459135.1 Lachnospiraceae bacterium
AAAATCTTAACTCCGTCTATTATTCCCTGCTCCGGAAGGTCTTCTTTTAACTCAAGTGCCAAATCCGTTCTGATATATCTTTTCATTTTTTGTCCTCCTGTTTATCCTATTATTTTCTACATAAAAACTAAAATTATTCTGTTGACAAACACTTATATAAATGCAATAATATTTGAGGTTTAAATAAAAAAACGGAGGTGGATAAAGTGTCAAACGGCGACAGTCATGGGTCAAACGGGCGATTGTGTATATACATTAAAAACAGATTTCGATTCGTCACTGTGTCGTATGCTTTATCTGTAATGTATATATAGTTTATCATGCCTGTGTGTGACCTTTCATACATAGGTTTTTTTTGTCCATTTGTCCCTTACGTCAGCGTTGAATTTATATTTTCTTCAACGAATGAAACGGAGGGTAAACAATGTCAATCGAAGAAAACAAAGATGTAATATCAGAAAATGATAGCAGCATCATTTCTAAACCTGATTATGAATCAGAAATATTAAACATTATCAGAAGTAATGATTCCCCAAAAACAATATTGAATAAATTAGCGGATTATCATGGAAATGATATTGCTCAGGTTATTCTTTCGCTTAATTCTGCCGAAATCAAGAAGTTTTTGCGTGTAAGCAGCCCTGATATGCTCGCGGATATATTTGAGCATTTGGAACCCGAAGAAGTAAGCGAATATATAAATATGCTTGATATCCGCAAAGCCGCCAAAGTAATATCCGAGCTTGAAACCGATACTGCGGCAAACGTTCTTCACAATATAGAGAAGGAAAAACGTGCTTTGATTATTGAAGCAATCAATCCTGAGATTCAAAAGGAAATTCGTCTTATTGCTTCCTTTGACGAAGAAGAAATCGGTAGCCGTATGACAACGAATTGTATAATCATTCGTGAGAACCTTACCATTAAGCAGGCAATGAGCGAGCTTGTAAAACAGGCTGAGGATAATGATAATATTTCAACCTTGTTTGTTGTGGATGAAAACGATGTTTTCTATGGTGCCGTTGATTTAAAGGATTTAATAATTGCAAGAAATACAGTACCTTTGGAAAGTCTTATCGTTACTTCTTTCCCATACGTATATGCAAACGAAACCATAGATGATTGTATAGAGGAATTAAAAGATTATTCGGAAAGCGTTATTCCGGTTCTTGACAGTATGAATAAGCTTTTGGGTGTTATTACATCACAAAGCATAATCGAAGTTGTCGATGATGAAATGGGTGAAGACTATGCACGACTTGCAGGTCTTACCGCCGAAGAGGATTTAAACGAACCGCTGTTACAGAGTATGAAAAAAAGACTGCCTTGGCTTCTTATACTGCTCTGCCTCGGCATGCTTGTATCAAGTGTTATAAGCATGTTTGATAATGTCATTGCGCAGTTAACTATAATAATCGCCTTTCAGTCTCTTATACTTGATATGGCCGGCAACGTCGGAACACAATCTCTTGCCGTTACCATACGGGTTCTTATGGATGAAAATCTGACTTTCAAACAAAAGGGACAGCTTGTTATAAAAGAAATGCGTGTAGGTCTTTGCAACGGCCTGCTGCTCGGAATTATATCATATATATTTGTCGGGTTATATCTTATATTTGCAAAACACCAGACTGTATTACTGTCATTTGCTGTATCCGGCTGTATATGTGTTTCCTTGGTGCTTGCTATGCTTATATCAAGTGCGGTAGGTACTTTGATACCACTATTTTTCAAAAAAATCAAAGTGGATCCCGCTGTTGCATCAGGTCCTCTTATCACAACAATAAACGACCTTGTTGCCGTTGTAACCTACTACGGAATCAGTTGGATTCTACTGCTTAACGTTCTGCATCTCTCATAACAGGTTATAAAAGATATCCCAGATATCTTAAAACAAATATCCAGAGTGTAAGCGTAAATGCCGAAAGCAAGGTTGTGAGTACTATTATGCTTGAAGAAAGAACATCGTCACCATGCATATTCTTCGCCATAATATATGCGGTCGGTGTGCTCGGAGATGCAAGCATAATAAGAAGAGCCAAAAGCTTTTGGTCCCTGAAGCCGACGTATATTGCAACAGGTATAAAGATTGCCGCAAGAAGAACAAGCTTTATAAATGTTGCGACAAGTGTCGGCTTGATTTTTTTGAGTGCTTTTCTTCCTTCAAAGCCTGCTCCTATTGCAATAAGCGCAAGCGGTGATGCCATTCCTCCAAGATACTGTATCGGTTTTGTAAGCATTACCGGAAGCTTAAGCCCGGCAACCGAAGCCAAAAGTCCTGAGAATATACCGATAATTATCGGGTTTTTAAGTATATTTATAAAAGCATGCTTTATTCTCTTTGTATCTGATTTGGTAGCGGGATCATTGCTTTCAAAGGTAAGGATTATTACCGCAAATATATTATAAAGAGGCACAGCACCAATTATCATAAGAGGTCCCATTCCCGAATCACCGTATACATTTTGTATAAAAGCTATACCTAAGATAGCCGCACTGCTTCTGTAAGAGCATTGAACGAAAGCTCCCACCTCACTTTTATCCTTAAGACAAAGCTTTGAAAGAATCCATATGCATATAATACTCACAAGCGTAACGACCGCACAAAAACCTATATATTTCCCGTCAAAATTATGAACGATATCCGTCTTCCACACATCAAGAAACAGCATACACGGAAGACATACCTTAAACACAAATTTGTTGGCAACCGAAACAAATTCTTCATTCAAAAATTTAATTTGCTTTAAAAAATAGCCTACCACCATAACCGCAAAAATCGGTATGGTGGCATTTAAGCTGTATATTAAACTGTCCATTCGTAAAATCCTCAAATAATTTAATTAATAAAGCATTATTAATAACTTACGATTCTTCTTCATTAATCCTGATGTTGGTAATCGCACACTGGTCACCGGTAAGGGCAACATAAATATCGTCCGAACCATCCAGAACCTTTGTCATATTGTTAATATATATTCCGCAGTTTTCGGTTACGGTTGTAATAATATTTGCTCTTCTTACAAAGGAAACCTCACAATCATAACCTTGTTTATTATTGTCCTTCCATGCATCCCAGCCGCCAAAATCGTCACGTTTCTTAACAGTAAGAATATTTTCCGCAGCTCTTACGGTCTCCCAGTTTTCTCCGTCAAGTCTTATAAGTGCATATTCTCTGTAATTTTCACCGTTCAGCTTTCCGTCATCCGAGTGATAAATAATAAAGTATGCACAATGCCAAACAAGTCTTGCGGTAGGAAGACTCATTGTATGGAATTTAATCTTAAGCTTATCTTTTATCGGAATACCTGCTGATGAATCAGTCCTATATCCGTCAATTTGAACATTCGGCAAATCGCCTTCAGGTACATCGATATAGCTTACTTCATCCACAATCCTCGTAATGTAATTTTCGTCAATTGTTTTTTCTTTCTTTTTTATGCTGACGTCTCTGATTATACAATTCTCTCCTGTAAGCGCCAAATAAACAAACCTTGAGTTGTCCATCAAAGCTATGGTAATTTCAATACTCTTATTTCCATCATCAATTCTTATCAATACATGATCTTTATACTTTACCGCTTCAATATCATATACGATAGAATGCTTTTCTTCTTTTGACTTATGTTTATCCGAATTCTTATGGAATATATTAGTCTTAACCTCTCTGATTTCCTTGCTGTTTATCTTACCGTCAAGCCATATTTCACAATACTCACAATAATTAAGTTCCCTGATCATATTCTCACTACTATGAACACGACCGTCAAGCGAATCAAACAAAATCAGCGAAGGACCTTTTGATTTACCTCTACTTTCCACTTTCATATGAATATCTGTTATATTTGATGTCACTATTATACCATCAGAAATATCGCTTCTGTGTTCTTCGCACATAAGCTCATTTTTTCCGGCTAACTCACTTATTGTATCTTTTTCTTTCATTTGATATTCCGAATCAAGATCAATAAGGTGCTG
>JAFSZR010000012.1 GCA_017459135.1 Lachnospiraceae bacterium
GTCTCCACTCCTCTTATCATCAAAAGTAATACCTATGCTCTCTCCGTAGTCTGTATTGTTTGAATCAGTAGGTCCTGACCAACCTCCAATGCTATACCCTGATGCAATGGTTGCGCTTACTTCATCTGCACTTACCCATACTGTGTTTGGTAATAACATCGATAACACCAGCAAAAAGCTAAAAAAATATTTCTTTGTCATTGTAACATACCTTCTTTTTTACTTTTTCATATAAACATATCATAATACATTGTAAGTATCTTGACTATTACCGTGCTATTTTGGCGAAGCTGTCAAGTCTGACAGCTCCACCGTATATAAAGCTTTCTCCAATCTAACGGGAACCCATTTACCCTATTTCTAATTACTCTGCTTCTGCCTGTGTAAGCACTCCGGGTCTTCCGAGAGGCTGACAATGTCCGAGCGAATCCCAAGCAAAAACTCTCATCTCATAGGTTTTTTCAGCGTCCATTTCGGGTACGGTTACCGAACCGCCCACTCTTGTACCCATAAACGGGTTAACTGTAATGGGTATCGGTGATTCTGCAAGGCTTGCACCAATGAGCTTGCCGTCTTCATAAATTGCAGTAACAGCAGTTACATTAAGATTTTCTTTAGAATAGTTATTTATATTTACTCTGCCGAGTATTTCTCCTTCTTCAAGATTGCTAACTGCATCTAAAATTTCTCCGTCCATTGTAAGGTTATACTCATAGCCTATAACTGCAAATTCATCCGCGAATTCAAATCCGCCGTTACTGATAAGATTTTCGCCAATCGTTTCGCCGTCCTCATATTCATATAGCGCTACATCATCGAGCCATACGGCGTCCGTTCCGTTTTCAAATAGGAACATAACCTGGAATTTGTATGTTTCATCATCATCAGCAAATGCATCCTGCACATCTATCTCGTAATCATATTCCTTCCACTTTTCTCTGCCGCTGAAGGATTGTGCATTATCATTATCCCATTTACCAGCTATAATAGGTACAACACGGACACCTGACGCTCCGATATATCTGATTTTGTATGATAGTTTGTATGCTTTATTTTTTGCAAGACTTGCGTTCTTTGTTACAAGTGCGGCATATACGCTGCTTTCCTTTGCAGGTCTTGCACAGGTAATCCTGATAGAAGAATTGCCTGATGCTTTTATTTCATTGTCTATGTCAAGCGCTGTGTCACAGTAAACACCATCTTTTTCCTGTCTGATAAACGACCAACCGCTTTCTAAAGTACGGTTTCCGGCACAATTATAGTATTTATCCTTATCATATTGATAAAGAACTTTTGAATATGTATAAGTTTTTCCGCCTGCCGTGATATTCAACACGCAGTTATAAGTTCCCGTGTTTTCAATATCCTCCAAGACAACTTCGTTACTGCTTCCCGAGTTCAAATCAGGCTCAAAAGATATCTCGTCGCCGTCAACGGTAAGTGAAATGGCAGTGATATCTGTTTTTGTCGGATTTTTCCACGCTACTGTTGCCTTGCCGGTATTTGTATTTGATGCCGAGTAAACTACAAATCTTTGCGGTTCATACTCTCCGTACAAATAACATTCTTCAAATCCGCCGTTTGTAGCATATTCTTTTCCTGTTGCTGTATTAACAAGAGAAAGTCCGTCAATATAGTAGGATTCATTTAAGGCATATCCTGATAAGTAATACTCTAAATAGTCCTTATCTTCTGTCGTTGTAAATGTTCTCTCATACTTATACCAACCGTTTCCAACATATGTCTTTGTATGGTTGATAAAACGTTCAGTATAATTTCTTATACCTATAAAGTTCTGGTTTTCGGTGCAGGTTCCCTTTACATAAAAAGTTATTTTATATTCTCCCGCAGGTATATAGCCTCCTGCATCATTTCTTATGTATGCATTGTTGTTAAGTTGCGTAACATTGGTTTTTCTGTAAACATACGCCGCCTTATTTCCACTGTAAACAATTCCTTCTCCCGATACAGGCATAACATAAAAACCTGCTTCTGCATTAGTTGCCACTTCCTGATACTCTTTCCAGCCTGAAATTCTCAAAGATGCTTTACCGTCTCCAACCTTTGCCGACTGCGTACGGTATCCTTCAAAGCTTGAATCAGCCATAAGATTAACGTCGGTATCCTTAACCTTTATAAAGGCGTTATCGAAAAGTGCA
>JAFSZR010000194.1 GCA_017459135.1 Lachnospiraceae bacterium
ACACGAAAAATATTCATAAATCTTATCATCGAGTATTTCAACACCAAGCCCATCGGGATTGACGCTAAAGCTGTCCAGTCTCTGACCGAGTCCCTTTCCCGTAAGCTTTATAAATGCCTCCTTCATAGTCCAGATTTTATAAAATCTTAAATCAATGTCGGAGCATTCAAGTCCGTCGCTTATATAATCAATTTCGGATTTTGTAAAATATCTGTTGGCAATCTTCATATCGTCATCTCTTTGTCTTACCTTTTCGATATCCGCACCTATAGATTTTATATCAGGTTCGGTCGAATAGGCGATAATTACGTAATCACCCGAATGGGAAATATTAAACTTAAACTCTTCTCTGTCCTTAATATACGGTTTTCCGCCTTCGGACTTTACAACCGATAGAAGTTTACCACCCGAACCGTAAACACTGTCATATGCCTCGATTAGAAGCTCTCCGGCGGTGATAGAAGCGTATACCGCCTGTCTGTTTCTCAGTTTCAACACAGACTCTTTTCTTTGCGGATACAATTCGGACAAAACCTTTTCATAATTATTATCAATATAAGCTTTATTTATTTTTTTCACAAAACCATTTACTATACTCATTTATATTTTTCTGTATAAACAAACCTCCGGCTTACTCCGGAGGTTGTTTAATAAAATCGTCTATTTAATATATTCTACTTTTCTTCAAGCTCTGCAAGGATTTCAAAAAGAACATTAACTTCCTTTTCCTTAGCTGCATTGAAATAAGTCTTAAATCTTGATGCCGCTTCAATCTCATTTGTTATGGAAATTCTTACAAGAAGGTTTCTTGCTGCAAGCATATTCTTAACAACCGTAGCATAAGCATCCAAAGTCTCCTGGTTAAACTTAAGATAACCATGATCCATAAGATATTCAATTCTCTTATACATAAGAACCTTATGGTCATACATGATATGAAGTGCTCTTATATCAAAGTCAGGTTCCTCGGCATGAAGCTGCTTCTCAACCTGAGCAAGAGCCTTATCATAAACCTTAATACCGAAAGTTGTATCATTAAATCTGTTTCTTAACATACGGAAATGATCCTTAGTATCCTCAGAATTAAGATATTCCTTAAGGTTCTGCTTTATAAGATCAAGGTCAACATCATAAACAGGCATCTCACTGTTCTTCATAACAACGTAAAGTCCACGCTTACCGTTGTCAGCATCCTTGAACATGTGGTCTTCCTTTGCACTGATAACTTCCCAGCCTCTCTCCAAATCAGAGAATGAAACTGTATTATATCCGTAATGATCCTGGAAAGTAAAGTCTCCTACGTAAAACTCTTCTTTGTCTCTGTCATAACCATATATGAAAAGCTCATGTGGGAACTTATAATCAACCTCTGCATCACAGAGAATCTTTGCCTCATCAAATACACCATATACATATCCGTCAAGGTCAATAGTCTTGATAACGAAATCAATAATGTTTCCGCAATAGCTCTCAATCTGCTCCTTAGTCATAAGTGAATATACGAGATAAGGACACTGCTTAAGCGAACTGCTTCCCGGCATCATATCCGCAAAAAGCATATCGTCTCCTGTAAAAATCTCCTGAATATGATAACAACGTAACTGTATGTAGTTACTGAAAATCCATTTTTTTGCATTTTCATCATCGGATAAAATCGAAAATAAAGTTGCATGCCACTGCCATGATGTAATCATCGGATAAGTTACGGGTAATTTCTTAATATCTGCCATCTTTTTATTCCTCCAATACTATATTTTTAAGCTAACTTTTCAGCAACCGTAGCTGCCAAGTCTCCAAATGTATCATATGAAGATAATGCTAATTCATAATCGTTAAATGAAACATCGAATTTGCTTTCAACTGCAAGAATAAGTCTGATTAATGATACCGAGTTTACGCCATACTCATTAGTAATAGAAGCTGCCAAATCAATATTTTCAATCTCCGGCATAACTTCCTCAATAACTTCTTCAAGTTTAGTGTTAATCTGTGCTCTGTCCATGAGAAATAACCTCCTAATTTAATTTTTCAACCATCTAATATTGTACTATTTTTTACCACATAAATCAAGATATAAAATACTATCCAAACATACAAACCAAGGCACTCAACACAGCCCTCACAGGTACTAATCATAGCATCAAGTCTAAAGAGCAGTATTAAAAGGTGGACCCGCAAAAGTACTAAGCATAGCGTCAAGTCTAACGTGCTATATGTGACCAACAAACAGCAGAATAAATAAAAAATGTGCCCTCACAGGTGCTAAGCATAGCGTCAAGTCTAACGTGCTATGCGTGTACCTTGTGTGGGCACATTTTTTATTTATTCTGCGTTATATTTGAATTCTAGTACTTAGCTGTGTTGAGCTTAACTCCAGGGCCCATAGTAGATGCGATAACTACGCTTCTTAAATACTGACCCTTTGCAGCTGAAGGCTTAGCCTTCAAAATAGCGTCTATTAAAGTCTGGAAGTTGTCTGTTAACTGCTCCTCTGAGAAAGAAGCTTTTCCGATTGGCACATGGATAATGTTTGACTTATCAAGTCTGTACTCAATCTTACCGGCTTTAATATCATTAACAGCCTTAGTAACGTCCATTGTTACTGTACCAGCCTTAGGGTTTGGCATTAAGCCCTTAGGTCCGAGAACACGTCCTAAACGACCTACAACACCCATCATATCAGGTGTAGCAACAACTACATCGAAGTCTAACCAACCGTCATTCTGAATCTTTGGTACGAGCTCATCTCCACCTGCGTAATCAGCGCCTGCAGCTAAAGCCTCATCAATCTTATCGCCCTTAGCGAAAACCAAAACCTTAACTGACTTACCTGTACCATGTGGAAGAACAACAGCACCACGAACCTGCTGGTCTGCATGACGACCGTCAACACCAAGTCTGAAATGAGCCTCGATAGTCTCATCAAACTTAGCACTTGCTGACTTCTTAACAAGAGTAACAGCCTCTTCTAAGTCATATAAACTTGTCTTTTCAATAAGCTTTGCAGCTTCTGTATATCTTTTACCTTTTTTCATTTAAATAAACCTCCTGTGGTATTATCGGGAGCGACCCTCCCACTTCTGCCCCGAGCGTACGCGAAGGGGAGCCCCTCGCGGCTTTGAGCGAGTTCAAAGCGATTGTTTACAATCGCAACCTCATCCTACATATTGTAATTAATCCTCAACTTCGATTCCCATTGAGCGGGCAGTACCTGCAATCATGCTCATGGCTGCCTCTAATGATGCTGCATTTAAATCAGGCATCTTAAGCTCAGCGATTTCCTGAATCTTAGCCTTTGAAATCTTAGCTACCTTAGTTTTATTTGGCACTGCAGAAGCTGACTTAAGGCCGCACGCCTTCTTAAGTAAAACTGCTGCCGGTGGAGTCTTGGTAATAAAACTAAAGCTCTTATCTGCATAAACTGTAATAACAACAGGGATAATCATATCTCCCTGATCTGCAGTTCTTGCATTAAATTCCTTTGTGAACGCAACGATATTTACACCATGCTGTCCAAGTGCAGGACCAACAGGTGGTGCAGGAGTTGCCTTACCTGCAGGTATCTGTAATTTAATATATCCTTCTACTTTCTTCGCCATTATAGCGTACCTCCTAAACTGTGGTCAAGCGGGAACATTTTCCCTTCCACTTTCTAAATAACTTTTACAACTTTTGAATATCTGCGAATCCTATCTCAACAGATGTTGCTCTACCAAATATATCAACTTCAATGGTAACAGTCTGCTTACCTTCGTTGATTGACTTGATTTCACCTGTGTTACCCTCCCAGGCACCGGTAACAACCTTAATTGTATCACCTACAGCAACGTCAATCTTAACCTCGCTTACATTGATACCAAGGTTTCTCATCTCAGCTTCTGTGAGAGGAACCGGCTTGGACTCAGGACCTACAAATCCCGTAACACCTCTTGTATTACGAACGATATACCATGTAACATCATTCATATACATGTTGATAAGCACATAGCCAGGAAACAATTTTCTTGAAACAGTTTTCTTTGAACCGTTCTTTGTCTCGATTACATCCTGAACAGGAACGGCAACCTCAAGAATCTGATCCTGAAGCTTTCTGTTTTCAATAGTCTTCTCAATATCGCTTTTAACCTTATTCTCATAACCCGAATAGGTATGAGCTACATACCACTTAGCTTCATTACTGCTCTTAACCTTTTCAGAGGCAGTATTTTCAGCAGTGGTAGTTTCGTTTTCTACTTCTACCATTTCTGACATATACTCACCACCTTAACCTACTATAAAAGTCAAGCCGTACTGTAATAAGAAGTCAACGCCGGCAATGATAAATCCCAAAGCAAGTGCTGCGATGATAACAACAACAGACTGCTTACCTACATCTTTCTTTGTAGGCCATGTGATTTTACCGAACTCAGCTTTCAACTCCTGAAACCAACTTCTCTTTAAGGCAGGTGATGTCTCATTATTTTTTGCCATATACTACTCCTTTACGGGCTTAAGCACCTTAAATAATGCCGACTACTTTGTTTCCTTGTGCAACGTATGCGCCTTGCAGAACTTACAATACTTCTTTGTTTCCATTCTGTCAGGGTGCGTCTTCTTATCCTTTGTCATATTGTAATTACGCTGTTTACAATCCTGACATGCCAATGTTATTTTAACACGCACAACTATCCACCTCCATATTTTATTTTTCTGATTTTAAGGCATAAAAAAAAGACCTCTTCCATCTCGCACAGTATAAGATAACAAATAGAAGCCCCAAAGTCAAGTAAAATCTTGAAAAAATCCGATAAAAACGGTAAAAAAGCGGTCAAAAAACCGACAAAAAATAATTATTGTATCGAAATCGGTGTAAAAACGTGAAAATATGCACAAAGAAATAAAAAAAAGATAGTCTATTTTTACTATGGAATATCTTGTAAAATTGAGATATTATGATACTAACTATCATTATCTTTTAATGTGGGATGATAGCGGTATTTTGAATACCAACAAAGACCAACCAAGGAAGGAGGATGTCTTATGCTGGTAAATAACGAAGTATATAATTACCTGTCAAATACCACAACTGCAAAAAAACGTACGACTGCACATAAGTCATCCGAGCTTCGTGCGGTCTATAACAATATGGCGAAGTATAACAAGAGTCTTCCTTTATACAAATTTTCTCTTTCCCCTGCTAAACAGGAAAGAGTTATCAATATTAAGGAAGCAGCTCTTACACTTAAGGACGTGGCTGCAAGCTTCAATAACAAGGAGAGTGAAGTTTACAGCAAGAAAATGCTTATATCCGATAATGAAGAATCGGTAAGCGGAAACTTAAGAGGAGGCGATATAGGCTCATTGCCCGAATCACTTTCGATTCAGGTTAAATCACTCGCGTCAAATCAGGTTAACAGAAGCGATTTTCTTCCTTCAGATAGAAGATACTTCTCGACGGGCAGTTACAATTTTACAATGGATACCATAAATGCCTCTGCTCACTTTAACCTCACGGTTGAAGCATCAGACAACAATTTCGATATCCAGAGTAAAATAGCAAGTTCAATCAATAACAGAAATTTCGGTGTAAATGCCTCTGTTATTACGGACGGCAACGATAACAGTGCAATCGAAATAGCTTCCACGGAAACGGGAAGACCAAAAACAGATGATGGTTTGTATTTTTCATTTACTTCGGACGGTGGTTATGATATAGTATCCGACCTCGGACTTAACAATGTTGCTACAGAGCCGGACAATTCATCATTTATAATAAACGGTGAGACACATGCAGCGGCTACCAACAACATATCAGTTAACCAGGTCATAACATTGGATTTCCATAGCGTATCCGACGCGCCTGTAACAATTCAATTTGCATCGGATTTGGATTCGGTTATGGATCAGGTAGATTCATTTGTTGATGCGTATAATAATCTTGTGGATTTATCCGATTCGGCCGCCGAAAGTAAAATCGGAAGAAGAAATCTTTTCAACGATATCTCGGCAATAGTTGAAAAGCATAAGTACGAGCTCGAGTCAGCCGGACTTACGATATCCGAGGATAATCATATGGTAAAAGAGGAATCACTTTTGATTCAGAGTATTAAAAACGGAGAATTTGCTGAATTATTCAACGATATTTCTTCTTTTAAGGATGATATCTCTATTGCAACCGACAGATTGACGCTTGATCCTATGGCATACATAAACCGTTTGATTGTAACGTATCCGGACACGAGACATAATCAGGGTACATCCTATAATCAGTCAGTGTACAGTGGTATGATTTACAATAATTATGCATAGGATAATTTATCAAATATAAAATTTAATAAAAAGAGAATCCCGTGAGCCAAAACTCACGGGATTTTTTAATGTGTATACCAACCGCCCGAAATATCTATTCCGGTTTCTTCCTCAAACTCTTTCATTATCTCATCGGGATTTTCGCGCATATCAAGTAATGTTGTAAAAGTGCTCAACAAAAGCTTATCCTTGTCATACCTGTTGGCGCTGTCACTTCTGTCCATATGTGCTCTGAAGTGATCCATTTGCCAAACAAGTATATCAGCTATAGTATATCTTCCTATTTTGAGTTCACACAGAAAGTCTCGATTATCATAATAATATGCAAACTCTCTTAGTACGGCATTATCATTTTTAAGTCTGTTCCAAAAAATCTCCGCTTCGGCATCAGTCTTTTCGGAACATTTATTTAATTCATACGCCCAGTCTTTTAAAATTCTTAAAGCTTCCTGCAATTTTTTATCTTCCATATTTACCCTCTCTATACAATTAACAAATTGTAGTAACATACGTATCAACAACTATCTAATATATTTTTCATTTTAAAACTCACGAATTATCCGACAAAAGTTTTATCTCATCTTCAGTGAGCCTTCTGTACTCTCCGGGTTTTAAACTTTCATCAAGAAAAAGCTTTCCCATACTAAGTCTTTTAAGATAAGATACTTTCATCCCGACCGCTTCAAACATTCTTTTTACCTGATGGTATCTGCCCTCCGTGATGATAATTTCTATCTCACTTACCATCTGAAAGATTTCCTTCTCAACACCATTTTCAATTTCGGTATTATCCTTTGAATTTACATCTTTTATAAAAAGCTTTGCCGGTGCCGTAATCTTTTCATCTCCTATATCAATTCCCTCTTCGAAAAGCT
>JAFSZR010000195.1 GCA_017459135.1 Lachnospiraceae bacterium
CCGAGCAGGCGATAATCGGTGCCATACTTATGGACAGGGATGTCATTTCCGAGGTGTCCGATAAGCTTTCGCGTGAAGACTTTTATAATGCCCAATACGGCATCTTATATGAAGCCATGAACGAGCTTTATAATGAGGGCAAGGAGATTGATGTAATATCCTTAAGCAACAGACTCAAAACAAAGGATGTGCCTGAGGAAGTAAGCAGTCTCGCTAACTTATCGGCTATAATCGCAGCTGTTCCCGTATCTGCAAATGCCAAGGAATATGCCGAGATTATAATTGATAATTCGATTTTAAGGAAACTTATAAAACTCAGTGACAATATTTCAAAGGATTGTTATCTTTCCAAAGAATCTGTTGATGTTCTTTTGAATGAAGCGGAACAAAATATATTCCGTCTGGTTCAGGGAAGAAACGGAACCGGTAAATTCAAAGAGACCAAAGAAATTGTTATTGAGGTTCTTGAGGATATAGAAAAGGCTGCAAGAAACAAGGGAGAGATTACAGGTCTCTCAACGGGCTTCAGAGATCTGGACAGTCTTCTTACAGGTATGAACGGAGGAGAGCTTATACTTGTTGCGGCAAGACCGGCTATGGGTAAAACAGCATTTGTCCTTAATATAGTTCATTATCTTTCAATTATGAAAAATATACCGAGCGTTATATTTTCTCTCGAGATGAGCCGTAAGCAGCTTATGTCAAGAATTATAGCCATGGATGCGATGGTGGATTCAAAGGCATTAAAGCTCGGTACCTTGAGTGATGACGATTGGGATAAGGTTATCGAGTCGGCTGATATCGTCGGAAGAGCACCTATTTACATCGAGGCCGATTATGCGGTTACTCTTTCTGATCTTCGTACCAGATGCAGATATCATAAGCAGAATAACGGAATACAGCTGATTGTACTTGACTACCTTCAGCTCATGAGTACAACTAAAAATGTTGAGTCAAGACAGCAGTTTATATCAGATATATCAAGAGGTTTAAAGAACCTTTCCATAGAGCTTGATGTGCCGATAATCGCACTTTCGCAGCTTAGCCGTGCGGTTGATGCAAGAACCGATCACAAGCCTGTTTTATCGGATCTTCGTGAATCGGGTGCAATCGAGCAGGATGCCGACGTGGTTATGTTTATCTACCGAGATGAGTACTATAATCCTGAAACAACCACGAAGCCTCAGACGGCCGAGATAACAATAGCCAAGCATCGTAGCGGTGAGGTCGGAAGCGTGGATCTTCGTTGGATCGGAAAGTATACCAAATTCGCGGATCCTGAGAAATTCTATCAGCCGAATCAATAAAAAAAGTGCCATAGGCACTTTTTTTATTTTGAATATTTATTTCATTGAATTAAATAATGCTGCGATTTCGTCCGGTGAAAGCACCTTGTTAGGATCGTCCGTAACAGGTGCAGGTTCCGGTGCAGGCGCCGGAGTAGGAAACTCAAGCACATTTGACGGAGTTTCAGGCTCCGGTTCGGAAGCGCCACCTGTCATACTTGCAATAAGAGCATCCATCTCAGCCTGTGAGAGCTTTCCGCCGTCATCGGCAGGAGCTGCGGCAACAGGAACAGGCTCAGGTTCAGGAGTAGGTTCCGGTTCGGAAGCGCCACCTGTCATACTTGCAATAAGAGCATCCATCTCAGCTTGAGAAAGCATACCGCCGTCATCGGCAGGAGTAGAAGCCGCAGGGCTCGGCTCAGGTTCTGCAACAGGCTCAGGCTTGGTCTCTTCATTATTATGTTCATGTTTTGTTTCAAATTCATCAAAGAAGTGCTGTGCTTCTGCACTTGACGCTCCTACATTTGCAGGAGTTTCTATTTGAATTTCTGCTTGAATTTCAGGTTCTTCCGTTTCATCAGGAGCAAAGGATGTCATATTTGCGATAAGGGCATCCATCTCGGCTTGAGAAAGCATACCGCCGTCATCAGCAGGAGCCGGAGCAGGTTCTTCAACCGGTGTCGGTTCAGGAACAGGTTCCGGTGCAGGAGCCTCTACAACAGGCTCGGGTGCTTTTGCAACCTCAGGTTCTGCCGCTACAGGAGCCGGTGCCGGTGCGGCAACAGGAACTTCTTTAACGATTACCTGCGGTTCCGGTGCAAGCTTCAAGGTATCCGACAAATCGGTTATCGCTGCCAAGAGCTTTGAAGAATCAGCATGATGATATTTTATATTTACCTTAGTAGCATTGTTGAGTAATTCTTTTGTTATAAGATCGTTGCTTAAGGTTGTATTTACCTTTCTTAATTGCACATATAAGGCTTTACATATACGTTCAACCTCGAGTGTATTATCAGGTGTTTCGGCTTGCGACTGAGCCTCATAAAAATCGGCAACCAGCTTTGCAACCGCTTCATTTATATCTTTCTTTAACTTTCTGTCTTTTCGCTGACGGAGGCTGATGACTGATTGCAGTAAAACATAAACAGATATTATAAGCGCAAGTGAAACCAGGATTATATAAACCGGCTTATTTCTGAATTCAATTATACAATATATCCAACCCAGAAGGGCTGTAAAGCTTATCATTCCTATGGTTACAAGCCTCTTGTATAAACTGTTCATATTTTCCTCCAAACAAGAAAAATTCTTTAATAGAATAAGTGTTTTTGATTCGTTAAAAATCCTATGTATTATAACACAATTCGGGATATTTAGTCAAATTTTGTTGATAATAAAAAAACGACGGTAAATCCTTTAAATATATTGCCATATTTTTATAAAAAAAGTATAATTATATATATTATATTATTTGGCAGGTATTTTATGGAAACTATAAATAATTTTATGGAAGAATGTAATATATTGGTCAAGTTTTATTCCGAGGAACCGTTGGAAAACGTCATGGCTATGATGAAGTATAAGCCTGAGACGATTTATTTCCTGGGTCACAAGGATAATATGGTTACAAAGAAGATAAACGATATCAAGCATTTCAGGGACTTAAGGTGTCCCAATGTTCATCTGGAATTCATAGAGGTGCCGAAGGACGATTTAAACGGTGCCATTTCCATGTTGTCGGATATAATAAGAGATTATCCAGGGGTTAAGTTTGATCTTACGGGCGGTAGCGAGCTTATTCTTATAGCGCTCGGCTGTATTGCTGCGCGCATGGATATTAAGAAAATGCGAATCGACCCGTTTACCGGAAAGGAAATCGATATAAACGGAGGAGAAATAAATACATCCGATTATAAATTCCATATAAGCATTCCTGAGGATATAGTTTTGCATGGCGGAGTTTTGACAAACCATACAGGAAGCTATGCGGATTGGAGATTTACGGATGACTTCCGCGCGGATATCAGAATAATGTGGGATATTTGCAGTAAGTACAGAGGCAAATGGAATAAGCATTGCGCAAGAATCGATGAATTAAGAAAAGCCATGCCGGACCAGTTCGAGGGTTGGGAAGAGCTTTATAAAAAACCTTTGGGAGATGCCATAGAACTTTTGCAGGATTTGAATAAAAACAATCTTCTTAAGGAATACAGAGAAACCGGAAATAAAGTAATATTTAAATTTAAAAATGATATGATAAAAAGGGTTATCGGCAAGGCCGGAAATATCCTTGAACTTCATGTATATGAGGTTGCAACCAGAGAAAGTCATTTGTTTACGGATGCCATAATAGGCGCACACATTGACTGGGCGGGAGAGCTTCATACGGACGACAGTCTTATCTACGATACGATGAATGAGATTGACGTAATTCTCATGAAAGATGTCTGTCCGATATTTATATCCTGTAAGAGCGGAAAGGTCGGCGGTAGTGCACTTCATGAGCTTGAAACCGTATCACGCAAATTCGGCGGCAAGTATGCAAGAAAGGCTCTTGTGCTTGCAAAGGGTTGTGATGATACAACGGGAACACGTTATTTTAAGCAGCGTGCCAAGGATATGCATACATGGATTATTGATGACGTATTTCGCTTGAGCGACGAGCAGCTTTTGAATAAACTTAAAAGAATTTAAGGAGAATCCTCATGAAAAAGAAAAATGTAATATTATTTATACTTGCAGCGGTTTTTGTAGCGCTTTCCTATGTTAATTCAAGTACCGATATTATTCCGCAGGCAAAGGCATTTCAATTTGCTTTAAATGCGGTATTTATAGTTGCCGGCTTTTACCTTTTGATAAAGGGTGCCGATACATTTGTTGCTTCGGCATCAAAGATAGCACTCAAATTTAATGTTCCGCAGATAGTTATAGGACTTACCATAGTAGCCTTCGGAACATCTCTTCCTGAGGCAGCGGTAAGTATAAAGGGTGCGGCATCCGGAAATTCAGGTATTTCCGTAGGTAATGTTATCGGAAGTAATATATTGAATATTCTTCTTATTCTTGGTGTGGCTTCATGTATAGCAGCACTTCCTATAAAGAAAAATACATTCAGAATCGAAATACCTTTTGTTATTTTTATCACGGTTCTTTTGCTTGTACTCGGTATGATGGGTGACGAGCTTTCGAGATTGGACGGAGTTATTCTCCTTGTGCTTATGGCGATATTTATGATTTATCTTATATATACGGCAAAGAAGGGCGAAGCCGATGATGGAGATGAAACTACGCTGAGCGAAAAAGACAAGCTTCCGATATTGTTTTTACTTGTTGTTATCGGTGCTGCCTGTATAGTTATAAGTGCCGATGTTACGGTTGATGCGGCAAGTTATATAGCATCGGAACTCGGTATGTCCACAAGACTTATCGGTCTTACCATAGTAGCATTCGGAACATCACTTCCGGAACTTGTAACTTCTTCTGTTGCGGCAAAACAGGGTAAGACGGATATAGCGATAGGTAACATAGTGGGAAGTAATATATTTAATATACTTTTTGTTGTCGGTACCTCGGCGGTTATACTTCCGATCGGATTTGAGAGAGCATTTATAAAGGATGCGATTGTAGCTATTGCGGCTGCGGTTATTCTTTTTGTATGTGTTTGCAATAAGGATAAGAAACTTAAAAGAACCGGCGGTATATTTATGCTTTTATGCTATGCAGGATATTTTACTTATCTTTTGATGAGTTAAATTTAAACAAAAAACGGGGAGTGTAAGGGGTGAAAAAATGACGGAAGAGAAGGAAGCGCAGAAAAAAGAAGCTAAAATCGAAAAAAATAAAAGGAAGCTTGAAAAGAAAAAACAAAAAAGCTTTCGTAAGCTTAAGAAAAATCGTTCGTGGGTTACAATTCTCTTTTTTCTGATTGTATCGATTGTTGCATCCGCATTGTTTATGGTATATGTGGAATCGTTTATGTTCTATGCGATTGAGACAAAAATCGGTGCGGAATACAAGTCCATAGCATATATGGCAAGGCTCTACGAAGAAAACTATATGGACGGTAATAACGTCTTTAATCTTCTTAATGCGGAAGGCAGAGATTATTATATTACGGACGATAAAGGAAAGCTTATATATCAGAAAGGTGAAAATACCCGCAGTGACAAAGGCGGAGTTGTTTATCTTTCATCGGTAGCCGAAACAGACGGAGTTATGTTTTATACCGATACGGAAAATGACAGTCTTTATGTAAAAGGCGGAAATCTAAAATTAGACTTTAAGCAGTTTATAAAGAGTATTACCTTCGGAAAAGGAAATAATATCGTATTTAAGAGTGAAGACGGGGATTATGTGACCGTTATTGCAAGTGGATCCGAAAATGAAAATGAGGGCGTGAAGTTTTCTGTAAATCAGTCTTATGACGAATACTATGATGACGAAGTAATCGAATTATCCGAAGATATGGACGCCGCCAAAGAGATGCATGACGCGGTAACCGTAACCACAAGAAATAATCCTATATGGGTTGAGATTAAACTAAACGGCGGAAAAGAAATTCTTTATGCCAAAGCATTTTTTTCGGTTGACATTAAGGATTTGATATTGTTTGTTTCTTTTGCTTTAATGGTAGCCGTTTTGGCATTGGTTATATTTATAATAGTTGTCGTAAACATTGTTTCAAACTTTGTAAGACAAAGAAGAATTACAAATTATTTCTTTACCGACCATGTTACAAGGGGCCATAACTGGATGTGGTTTAAGGTTAAGGGCGATCAGCTTTTACGTAAAAAATCAAATGCAAGAAATAAATATGCGATTATAAATATCGGATTTGTAAAATTCAGAGCATTTTGTATGTGCCACTCCATAGAGGAAGGTGAAGCGGTACTTAGACGAGTAAGTGATTGGATTACTGCAAGTATTGATAAAAAGGAAATGCTTGCGCATGTTTCTTCTTCGAACTTTGCGCTGCTTTTAAAATACAACGATGCGGATGAGCTTGATGAACGTATAAGAACACTTATCAAAGAGCTTGAACAGATTGATACCGAGCACAAATTTGCATTCCAGCTGGGTGTCAACAAGATAGGTGTAAGTAAGGATGCAAACGGCTTATATGTAAAGAGAAAAGGATTTGCTATTGATTCCGAATATAACAATGCATGTACCGCAAGAGCAACCATGAGTGACAGTGAAGATTCGGGTGTTGCTTACTTCGACGAAAAGCTTGTTGACGATCAAAGATGGATTGATCAGGTTCAGGAAAAACAGCAATCGGCACTTGATAATGAAGAATTTGTGGTTTATTACCAGCCGAAATACGATCCGCGTACAAATGAATTAAGAGGTGCGGAGGCGCTTATCAGATGGCAGTCACCGGATTTCGGATTTGTTCCACCGGGAAAGATTATTCCTATATTTGAGAAGAACGGATTTGTAACGGAGATAGACCACTACATGATAACTCATGTGGCAAGAGACCAGAAGGCCTGGCTGGATAAGGGATATAAATGTGTACCTGTGTCGGTTAATGTTTCGAGAGCGCATTTTATAGAAAGCGATCTTGCGGAGCAGATACGCGATATGGTTGATAAAGAAGGAGCACCGCATAATCTTATTGAGATAGAGCTTACGGAAAGTGCATTCTTCGATGATAAAAATGCGATGATAGAAACCATAGAAAAATTAAAGAGCTATGGTTTTGCGGTTTCGATGGACGACTTCGGTTCGGGTTATTCGTCGCTTAATTCACTTAAGGATATGCCGCTTGATGTACTTAAGCTTGATGCTGAATTCTTCAGAGGCGAAAACAGAGGCGAGCGCGGTGAGATAGTTGTTTCTGAGGCAATACGTCTTGCGAAGAGTCTTAATATGCGTACCGTCGCCGAGGGTGTTGAGGTTAAGGAGCAGGTTGAGTTCCTTGCCGGACAGGGCTGCGATATGATACAGGGTTATTATTTCGCAAAGCCTATGCCTAAGAATGATTATGAAGAGCGTATGAAGGCGGGTAAAAAGACCGAAGATATGGAGTAGCCACATTTACGGGTTACAGTATGATTTAATAATTGTCCGCATATAATTTACCAAAGCTTTTTTGGATGGATATGTATGGACGGAATATATGATGAGAACCCGGATATATGTACCGAGTATATATATTCGGAGGACTATCTTGATTTTATTTTCAGATATGATGATTATATGTTTGGCTTGTATGAGAATTTCAACCCCGAATGTATAAACAATATTAACAACCGGTTTCTTATAGCTTATAAGAAATCGGTTGATTTTAATGAAAAGAGAATTTTTCGGTACGGATATAACTCAGTACCGAAATGTTTCGGACTGATGGATACGACGGTCGCGTCGGGTGTCGGCGCGGATGTGGTAAGACGGATTTCGGGACTTGCCTTGACGGGGAAGGATACTATAGTCGGTTTTGTGGACACTGGAATAAATTATACGAGTGAGGCATTTATAAAACCGGACGGTACAACGAGGATTAAGAGTATCTGGGATCAGAACCGGAATGTGCTTGGAAGCGGACCTAAGGCGTTCGGTTACGGTGCTGTTTTTTATGAAGAGGATATAAATGAAGCATTGAAAAGTGATGAGCCTTTTGACAGGGTTCCCACGATTGACGAGGAAGGACACGGAACATTTCTGGCATCTGTTGCTTGCGGCAATGAATCGGGAGAAAACTTTACGGGTATTGCACCGGAATGCGACATTATAATGGTAAAGCTTAAGGAAGCAAAGAATAACTTAAGGGAGCTTTATCTTGTAAATGATGATGCCAAGTGCTACAGCGAGGCCGATATCATGCTGGGTATAAGATATCTTCTTGCAGAGGCGGCAAGACTCGGAAAGCCCATAGTTATATGCCTGGGGCTTGGCTCAAGCTCGGGTGACCATAACGGCAATACAAATCTTGAGATGTATTTTGATATGACACAAAATCTTCGGGGCGTATGCGTAGTTAGTGCTGCGGGAAACGAGCTTGGTTACGGAGGGCATTATTCTGCTGAAAGAAAGATAAACAGCAATGCTCCAGCAGAAAGTGTGGAAATATATGTCGGACCGGATGATAAGGGCTTTACGATGGAAATCTGGGGCAATGCTCCGGGGATTTTAAGTATATCCCTTCTTTCTCCCACGGGTGAAAAGTTCGGAAATATTTCTTCGATTAAAAATGACAGCACGAGGATAAGCTTTTTATATGAGGGTACGGAGGTTTATATAGAAAATATTGCCGTGGAAAGACAGTCCGGCGACCAGATGATATTTTTCAGATTTGCCAATCCGTCGGAAGGTATATGGACGGTTGAAGTATCGGAGACCGTACTCGGAATCTCAAGAGGCTTTGATGCCTGGCTTCCGATACATGATTTTCTTAATTCAAACGTGATGTTTATAAGAAGCGAGCCTGACGTAACAGTATGTGCACCGGGAAATGCAAGAGGAACCATAACGGCAGCGGGATATAATCATTACAATAATTCCATTTATATTAATTCAAGCAGGGGCTTTTCGCGAAAAGGAGAAATAAAACCGGATATTACGGCTCCTGCCGTAGATGTGTATGGGATATTTTCGACCGGAACGAATCTGCTCGGTAAAAACAGTTTATATACAAGAAAAGACGGAACAAGCATTGCGGCAGCCATAACGGCAGGCGTTTCGGCGCTTTTGCTGGAGTGGGGATTTAAAAGGGGAAACAATCCCGATCTTGATACCCCGACCATAAAGCAGATGCTTATCCGGGGCGCCGAGGAAAATATAGATATTTTATATCCGAGCGAAGCCTGGGGGTGGGGACTTCTGGATATATTTGAAACTTTTGAGGCTATGCGAGAAACTATTTGACATATTAAAAAAAATAAGTATACTATATGCTATTGACTGCATTTGAGTAAAAGATAGTCGATGAGAAAGATAATGCATAAAAAGGGAGACTAAACAAATGAATAAGTTTAAGGGTTGGCTGAATGAGATTTTTATTGACGGATTAAGCGGTATGGCGCTGGGACTATTTTCAACGCTCATTATCGGAACGATTATCGCCAAAGCAGGTGATTTAATCGGTGGCAACATAGGTGATTATCTTATTGCCATAAGCGGTTTTGCAAAATCCATTACCGGTGCCGGTATCGGTGTCGGCGTTGCATGTAAATTAAAGAGCGGACCATTGGTTACCGTCTCTGCGGCTGTTTGCGGTATGATCGGAGCATTTCCTACGGTTCTTGCCATAGAAGCATTTGGATTGGGTAAGCCGGGTGAACCTTTAGGCGCATTCGTTGCTGCTATATTTGCAATTAAGTTAGGTAATCTTGTTGCAGGAAAGACCAAGGTTGATATAATCGTTACACCTTTGGTTGCGATTTTATCCGGTGCAACAGTCGGTATCTTTGTTGGACCGTATATCAGCAAGTTCATGAGCTGGCTCGGTGAGCTTGTAAATGTAAATGTTGAAGCACATCCTATAATAGGAGGTATAGTTGTTTCGGTACTTATGGGTATGATACTTACACTTCCTATAAGTTCGGCAGCTATCGGTATTTCAATGAGTATAGGCGGTCTTGCTGCAGGTGCCGCAACAATCGGCTGCTGCTGTAACATGGTAGGTTTTGCAGTAGCAAGTTATCGTGAAAACAAAATGGGCGGACTTATAGCACAGGGTGTTGGTACATCCATGCTTCAGGTTCCTAACATAATAAAGAAGCCTATTATATGGCTTCCTGCAATTATTTCAAGTGCAATCCTTGGACCTATTGCATCTGCTGCACTTAAGATGGTCAGCACACCTGTAGGTTCCGGTATGGGTTCTGCAGGTTTTGTCGGACAGTTCGAAGCATTTAATGCGATGACTGCAGACGGCATGGGTGGTGCAAAGGCAATGCTTTTGATTTTGGTTATGCACTTTATCCTTCCTGCAATTCTTACACTTTCTATATCAGAGGGTATGAGAAAACTTAACCTTATCAAGGAAGGCGATATGAAACTTGAGGTATAAACTTATTGATAATAAGGAGGAAAATGATCGATGAGTGAGAAGGTTGAAGAAGTTAAAGAAAACTTGGAAGAAAAAGTTGAAGAAACTGTTAACGAAAAAGTAGAAGATATGTCTGATATAAAGACTGAGGAAAGCACAACGGTTCTTACAGCCGATATGCTTGAAGCACAAAAAAGCGAAGAAAGTACTTCGGTATTAACTTCCGATATGTTGACAAGCGATATGGCAACTTTCCCTGGACAGGGCGGTATGATGCAGCCTAATCAGCCGATGAATCCGCAAATGAACCCACAGATGAATCCTCAGGGACAAAGACCTGTAAATTATCAGGGAAATGCACCTCAGGGTAAGCCGGGTAAGCAGCCAAAGGCACCTAAGGCAGCAAAAGCACCTAAGCAGGCAAAGCAAAAGAGCGGAAAGATTGGTGGCGGAGTAGTCGCATATATTGTAGTATCCATCTTACTTATAATGGGACTCGGAACTGCTGTTGTTTGGGGATATTTACATTACAGCGGCAAGGTTGACGGACTTAACAAGGATAAGGATGAACTTACCAAAGAACTTGCTACCGCAAATTCGCAGATAGATGCTAATGATGAAGAGATAAAAAGTCTTGAAGAAGAAGTTGCGACCTTAACTGATTCAAATTCACAGTTGCAGGCTGCAATTGATAATTATGAGGTTCAGATAAATGACCTTTCCACAGCGAATGAGCAATCTGCAGATCTTGTGGCATTCTTTAATGCCGATGCAAAGGGTCAGGGATATGATGATTTCTTTGCAAGCGATACAGCAGTAAATATTACCGATGGAAAGGCTTCCGTTAAGGTATATTTCAGCGGTGAAGGTGAATTAGCCGTTCAGGTTGCCGACGGCTCGGTAGTTACAGGCTCATGGGAAGAATCGGAAGAAGCCGGTGTAAAAACACTTACACTTACTGCAGTAGCATCGGGAAGCACTATAGTAACACTCTCCAATGAGGCCAACGACGAAAAAATAGACATTTTTGTAAATGTACCTCAGTAAAATATAACAGGGCATCTCTCACTTAACAAAATAAGAGTTAGAATAAAAACAGGTCCATACAAGTGCTAAGCATAGCGTCAAGTCTAACGTGCTATGCGAGTACTTCGTATGGACCTGTTTTTATCTAAGCATTAATCCTATGTGAGAGATGCCCTTATAATTAGCTTAATTTGGCTATTGCCTCTTTAATTCGTTTTATGGACTCGTCCTTGCCGAGGAGGGCCATGAGTTCGGTTGCACCGCCCGGAGTAGCCTGCTTGCCCGATACGGCTGTTCTTAAAGGCCACATTACGAATCCTGTTTTGTATTCATGTGCTTCACCGAAAGCTTTGAGGCTTTCAAAGAGTGAATCGTTATCAAATGCTTCCTGCGCTTCAAGTACCGGAAGGACTTCCTGTAAAAGAGCAAGTGAGTTTTCCGGATTTGTTTTCATTTTTTTATGTGTATATAATTCGTTATCATATTCAGGTACTGCTTCAAGGAAATCAATCTGATCCTTTATGTCAGGGAATACTTCGATTCTTGTCTTAACCATTGAGGCAATCTTTTTATAATCCAAAGGCTTTGAAATTGTTTCCTTTATATACGGAAGAGCCATCTCGTAGAATTTGTCATCGTCCATGGCTTTGATATATTCGCCGTTCATCCACTTAAGCTTTGTCATATCAAGTACGGCAGGTGATTTTGACATATTCTTGTAGTTGAAGGCTTTAACAAGTTCTTCCAGAGAATATATTTCCTGATTGTCTTCAGGACACCAACCGAGAAGTGCTACGAAATTTACGATGGCTTCTGTTAAAAATCCCTGCTCAAGTAAATCTTCAAAAGAAGAATGTCCCGAACGTTTACTTAATTTTTTATGTTCTTCATCTGTTATAAGCGGACAATGGATATATACCGGAACTTCCCATCCGAAAGCTTCATAAAGTCTGTTGTATTTTGGTGAAGATGAAAGGTATTCGTTTCCTCTTACAACATGTGTGATTCCCATAAGGTGGTCATCCACAACATTTGCGAAGTTATAGGTTGGGAAACCGTCCGACTTAATTAAAATCATATCATCAAGCTCTTCGTTTGATACGGTGATATCTCCGTAGAGTTCGTCTTTGAAAGTTGTGGTTCCTTCAAGAGGATTGTTTTGTCTTATAACATAAGGCTTGCCGGCCTTAAGGTTTGCTTCGATTTCTTCTTTGGAAAGATTAAGACAATGCTTATCATATCTGCTTATGGTCTTTCCTTCGAGCTCGGTGGTAAGAGTTGCGAGACGTTCCTCATCGCAGAAGCAGTAGTAAGCTTCGCCCTTTTCGATAAGCTGCTTTGCATACTCAAGGTATATACCCTTTGCCTGTCTTTCACTCTGTACATAAGGTCCGTATCCGCCGTCCTTATCAGGTCCCTCGTCGTGAATAAGACCTGTTTTCTGTAATGTTCTGTATATTATATCTACGGCACCTTCTACCTCACGAACCTGATCGGTATCTTCGATTCTTAATATAAAATCTCCACCCTCATGCTTGGCTATAAGGTAGGCATAAAGAGCGGTTCTTAAGTTGCCGACATGCATTCTTCCCGTTGGGCTCGGTGCAAATCTTGTTCTGATATTTCCCATGATTTGTTCTCCTTATATATTATCTTTCAAAATTTCTTTATGAATTATAACAAAGTAAAATTCAATTTACAAGTTATAGATATTGATTATTCTGTTTTTTTTTAGTATACTAGTAAGGTATGAAATTTGACTTACGGACTTTTTTATTTTTATATAATATACGATATTTTTGGAAAAGGTTGGTAGATTGTAAGATGAGTGATTCGGTTGTTTCAATGATATTTTTGGGAGTTTTGGGAGTGCTTTTTGTACTCCTTGTTGTACTTACCATAGTTTTGATAGCTACAAGAAAAAAGAATAATGACGAGGAATATGATGAGGAGGATTATCAGGATTATTCCGATGAAGAATATGATGATTCTGAAGAGTATTCGGAAGGATATGAGGAAGATTCCGAAGAGTATGACGATGGTTATGAAGAAGATTCGGAAGAGTATGCTGAAGAAGAGTATTCTGAAGAAGCGGATGCAGAAGAGGAGTATGCTGAAGAATACGCAGAAGATAATGCAAACAATAATGCCGGTGGTAATCAATATGCCGACAACGGTGTAGATGCATACGAAGAAGAGACAGCTGTATTAACTGAGGCTGAAGAAACAGCGGAAGCACTTGATGAAGATGATCCGGCCAATAATGAAAAAACCATAGATATTTCGGATGTTGTAAATAAAGTTAAAGCTGCAAAAAAAGCGGGGATAAAGAGTGCTCCGCAGCCTGAAGCGGCACCTGTACCGGATGCAACTGAAGCGGCAAATATATCACAGCCGGCGGAAACAGCAGGTGTGGCAGTTGCCGAGCAGCTTGATAATTATATCGATTCGGCATTTGCACCATATACGCCTAATGAAATTCTTTCAAACGAAGCAATTATGGCTTCTGTTAAAGAGGCAGAGGAGATTTCGGAAGCTGTTATGTACGGCAAGCCTGATGCTGAGGCAATTTTCGGATTGAGTGATCAATTGGATTCTTACAGTAAGAAAAAGACAGTTAAGAAATCCACTGTTTCAAGCAACGAAGATTTCTATTGGTACAATAAGATGGATGTTGCCGAGAAGCCTTCGTATAAGACTAAAGAAATGTATTATCATTACTTCAATGTTCCTAAGGATTGTATAGAAGATCTTTTGATTGAAATGTATGATTGTGCTTTGGTAAGAACCGAAGAAATCAGATATATAGCTTACGGTATAGCACCTAAGGCAGTGTCCATAAAGGATATTTTATCCGAAGGAAATTATTATTATTCGGAACAGCCTAAGATGAAAGAACCGTTACCGCAGGATTTGATAAAGATATACGAAAAATGGTGCGGATATGTAGAAAAGCTTTTGGATAAGATTGAAATTCATGCGGATGAATTTACCATACAGGAAATAAAAAGATTATTATGCGAATACGGACGTAATGATGTAGACGTACTTATCGAGGGTAAATAAAAAAAGACCATATTATATATAATACTCATTTGGGAATTATATATAATATGGCTTTAATATTTTAAATGTTTATTATTCGTAGGCTTTATAGTGTTCTTTGATTGCGTTGAAGGTTTCGTCACTTAAATCATGTTCGATTTTGCAGGCATCCTTCATAGCGGTTTCTTTGCTTACACCGAGCGAAATGAGCATTGCCGAAAGTATTTTGTGACGCTCGTAGATTTTTTCGGCTATTACAAGACCTGTTTCGGTTAAAGAAAGATGGCCTTTTTCATTTATATTTACGTAGCCGTTTTCACGAAGGTTTTTAAGATATACGCTTACGCTCGGTTTGGAAATGCCGAGATGGTTTACGATATCTATTGCGCGAACATGACCTTTTTGCTCGCCTATTATTAAGATGGATTCCAAATAATCCTCTGCTGATTCCTGTATTTTCATAGCTTCACCCCATATTTACATACTTGTTGTTAATCATATATAAATGATATAGTATACGGGGATTATAACACATAATATTTTATTTTTCAAATAAAGGATGTTTGTATAAAATGATTAAAAATGCTTGTAAAAAAAGTATGTTTATCATATTGGTTTTAATGATTTGCATTTGTTCGGTTTCCTGCAAAAAGAAAAAAAGGGCACCGGAATTTGCGGATGATTTGTTTGTTACGCTTTCTTATGAGCCGGCAAATAATGATGATATTGCAAAGGCATACAGGGTAAATATGGAAGTTTATCAGGACGGAACGGTACGTATTTATGCCAATGGTTTTGTAAAGTGGTACGGCAAGGATGTTCCGGGTATCGAGACATTTAAAATATCGGAAGATGATGTTAAGAAAATTAAAAAGCTTATAGTGGATGAGGATTTGTATCATCTTCAAAGAGATATAGGAAATAAAAACAATATGGAGGGCATTAAAAAGACTCTTACGGTTTATACTAAAGACGGTGAATACTTTGTTTACGGTATTAATCCTTCAAACAGAAGCTTTAACAAGGTTTATGATTTTATTTACGAGCTCGGAGTGGAAAAAAATGCAACTTATACAGCTCAAATTGACGAGATACAAAGAAAAGGTTTTGAAAATGATGTGGGATTATATATAAAAGATAATTTCGGAAATGTTGTTTTTGCAAAAGAAGATATAAATGATATATATTTCGATCCTGAAAAAGAAATGATTGTCATTGAGTTAAATGATGAAAAGGCAAAAGACCTCGAGGATATGACATATTATATAGGCAGTGATAATTTATTGAGCATGAGTCTTTATAATGACAATGAATTCGTGATTATGCTGGTTGCGTTTGAGAACACGTCGGACGGAAAGATATATGTATCGGGCGGTTTTGAAACTGAAGAGGAAATGAACAAATTTATAGAAAATTTAAAAGAAGGTTTAGAATAAATTAAGATTTGACGGGCGATATGTTATTGACATTTTTTGTTTCTTGGATAAAATAATATTATTGTAATATTTTTATTTTCGGAGGATGAGGATATTATATGAACAACGGTTTAAAAGCGGTTATTTTGGCAGCAGGTAAGGGTACAAGGATGAATTCCGACCTGCCGAAGGTTATTCATAAATGTGACGGACACCCTATGGTGCATTATGTTATTGAGGCTGCAAAGGATGCAGGTGCAAGGGATGTCTGTGTAATAGTCGGTTATAAGGCACTTGAAACCAAAAATGCTATTTATGACGTGGTTGATTACAGAATTCAAAGAGAACAGCTTGGAACAGGTCATGCCGTAAAATGTGCAAGTGATTTTATCGGCACTGAGGGTGATGTAATAGTTCTTTGCGGAGATACACCGCTTATAAAGGGCGAAACTCTTGCAAGACTTGTGGAGCTTCATAAGAAGCTTGCAAACGGAGTAACTGTTTTGTCTGCCGTAGTTGAGGATTCTACCGGTTACGGAAGAATAGTAAGAGACGAGCAAAACGGATTTGTAAAAATCGTGGAACAAAAGGATGCTACCGAAGAAGAAAAGCAGATTAAGGAAATAAACTCCGGTATGTATATCTTTAATGCGGAAGCGCTTGCGGCAAGCCTTGATTTGTTGGATAACAATAATGCCGCAGGAGAGTATTATCTTACCGATACTATCGCGCTTATCAAAAAGATAGGTTTAAGAGTTTCCGCTATGTCGCTTACCGGCGAAGATGTAAATGACATAATGGGTGTTAATACACAGGAACAGCTTAAAAAAGCGGAAGAGATAATGATAGCCAGAAAAAATAACGGCTAAAAGGTAATTGGTTTATGAAGATTATTATCGGACTCGGAAATCCAAAGGCAGAATATGCTGGAACAAGGCATAATGTGGGATTTTCGGTTATATATAATATTAGTGATTATTACAATATAAAGGTTGATACAAAAAAGCATAAAGCCTTGATAGGTAAGGGCGTAATCAACGGAGAAAAGGTTATTCTTGCCATGCCGCAGACATATATGAATCTTTCCGGTGAAAGTGTAAGAGAACTGGTTGATTATTATAAATGTGACAATACGGACATAATAGTAATATATGATGATGTCAGTCTCGATGTCGGACGCATCAGGATAAGAAAAAAAGGCAGCGCAGGCGGACATAACGGAATTAAAAACATAATTGCGCATCTGGGTACCGATGTTTTTACAAGAATCAAGGTCGGTGTCGGAGAAAAGCCACCAAGGATGGATTTGGCGGATTATGTGCTCGGCAGATTTTCAAAGGAAGAGCAGCCGGTTATAAGAGAGGCGGCTGATACGGCAAGAGAGGCCGTAGCGGATATCCTTAGCGAAGATGCCGATTATGCAATGAATAAGTATAATTAGTTTAAAATTAAATATCGGAGGTTCTTGATATGCAGGCTGTTGTCTCGGCATTTAAGGAAGAACCGGGTTTTGTAAGATTAAGAGAAAACTTGAAGGATGATAATTATCCCATACATATATGGGGCATGGACAGACACGTTGAACCTCTTTTGATTAAGGCTCTGGAAAAGAAAGGGAAGCTTAAGCTGGTAGTTACCTATGACGAAAAACGCGCAAGGGAAATAGTTTCCGATTATAAGCTTTATGACAGAGAGGTGTATTATTATCCTGCAAAGGATGCTCTTTTTTATTATGCGGATATTCACAGCAATGAGACCGCAAAAAACAGATTGGATATCATAAGACATATTGCATGTAAAGACGAGATTACCGTTGTTACAACGATAGAAGGTCTTATGGATAAAATCCCGGATATAAGTCATATCGTGGAAAATGTTATCGATATCCAAAAAGAGCAGACGGTTGATACGATTGAATTTTCCGAAAAGCTTACAACTCTTGGATATGAAAAAATAGTTATGGTTGAAGAACGCGGGCAGTTTTCGGTGCGTGGTGGAATAATAGATATATTCCCACTTACCGAAGAGTGCCCTTATCGTGTTGAACTCTGGGGCGATGAGGTATATTCCATAAGAAGCTTTGATGCCTTAAGCCAGCGTTCCATAGAAGAAGTTGACAGTCTGAGGATTTATCCGTCATGCGAGATGGTTCTTGACAGTGATCGTATCAATAAAGGTATAGATGCAATCGAGAAAGAGCATAAGGTACAAAGCACAAAGCTTAAAAAAGAATTCCGTACCGATGCTTATGCAAGACTTAATAAGATGGTTGAGACCGTCAAGGAGGAGTTAAAGGAATTTAATTCAACAATGGGACTTGACAGTATGGTCGAGTATTTCTTTGACGATACGGTTTCTTTTTTGGACTATTTTCCTAAGGATACGCAGATATATATTGATGAGCCGGAGAAGGTTTATCATCAGGCGGACGTTTATACAACCGAGTTTGCCATGTCGATGACCGGAAGACTTGAAGGCGGATATATACTTCCTAAGCAGGCTGATGTTTTGTATGAAGGAAAGAGAATTGTAGCAGGACTTTGCGAAAGAAAACTTTTGCTGGTTTCCGAAAACTATCTTCCGCAGCGTGTATGGAAGGAAAAGAAAGAATTAAATATAAATACGAGAAGTCTTGTAAGCTATGAGAACAGCTTTGAAAGACTTATGTCGGATATAGAAAAGTGGAAGAAGAAAAAATACAGACTTCTTATCCTTTCGCCATCGGGAACAAGAGCAAAAAGAATTGCGGCCGATTTGAATCAAAATAATATACCGGCATATTTTCTTGAAAAAGGCGACAGAGACATAAAGGCCGGAGAGGTCATGACTGCCGTCGGTCGAATCGAAACGGGCTTTGAGATAACAGGTGCAAAGCTTGTTGTAATAAGTGAGAGCGATATATTTACCGCAAGGGAAATAAAGAAAAAGAAAAAAACCGCAAAATATCATGGTGATAAAATCAGCAGTTTCTCCGATGTAAATGTCGGTGATTACGTGGTGCATCAGAATCATGGTGTAGGTATTTACCGGGGAATCGAAAAGGTTGAAACAGACGGAAGACTTAAGGATTATATCAGTATAGAATATGATAAAGGAAGCAAGCTTTTTATACCTGTCGATCAGCTTAATATGATAGGTAAATTTGCGGGCAAGGACGGACATAAGCCTAAGCTTAACCGTCTTGGCGGAACCGAGTGGGAGAAAGTAAGACAACGCGTAAAAGGGCATGTAGATGATATCGCCAGGGAACTTATCGATTTGTATGCCAGAAGACAGACCAGCCATGGATTTGTTTATTCGCCGGATACGGTATGGCAGCGTGAGTTTGAAGAACTTTTTCCGTATGAGGAAACCTATGACCAGCAAAAGGCTATTGAAGAAACAAAAGCGGATATGGAAAGTGAAAAGATCATGGATCGTCTTATTTGCGGAGATGTAGGTTTCGGTAAAACAGAGATAGCCATCAGAGCCGCATTTAAGGCTGTTCAGGATAATAAGCAGGTTGCATATCTTGTTCCGACAACTATACTTGCCGAGCAGCATTACAATACATTTGTCGAGCGTATGAAGAGCTTTCCGATTAATGTCAGAATGATGTCGAGATTTTGTACGCCTAAGGAGATAAAGAAAAATATCGCGGATATAAAGAGCGGAAATGCGGATATCATTATCGGAACTCACAGACTTTTATCAAAGGATGTCGAGTTCAAAAATCTTGGACTTCTTATCATCGATGAGGAGCAAAGATTCGGGGTAAAACATAAGGAGCAGATTAAGCAGTTAAAGATAAATGTGGATGTTCTGACTCTTACGGCTACGCCTATTCCGCGTACGCTTCACATGAGTATGGTCGGCCTTCGTGATATAAGTCTTTTGGAGGAAGCGCCAATAGACCGTATGCCTATTCAGACTTATATCATGGAATATGATCTGGAATTCGTTAAGGAAGCTATAAACAGGGAGCTTTCAAGAAACGGACAGGTTTATTATGTATATAATCGTGTAAATACAATCGAGGATATAACTGCGTCACTTCGCGCCGTAATACCTGATGCGGTTATAGAGTTTGCGCACGGTAAGATGAATGAGCGTGAGCTTGAGGACATAATGAGAAGATTCGTTAAAAAAGAAATAGATGTACTTGTGTCAACGACCATAATCGAAACGGGTCTTGATATACCGAACGTAAATACCATTATCATTCATGATGCCGATAAATTCGGTCTTGCACAGCTTTACCAGCTTCGCGGACGTGTCGGAAGAACCAACAGAAGCGCTTATGCATTTTTGCTTTACAAGCGTGACAAGATGATTAAAGAGGTTGCGGAAAAGAGACTTAAGGCCATAAGAGAATTTACCGACCTCGGTTCCGGCTACAAGATATCTATGAAGGACCTTGAGATAAGAGGTGCGGGAAATCTTCTCGGACAGGAACAATCGGGAAATATCGAGGCGGTAGGCTACGACCTTTATTGCAGGATGCTAAACGATGCCATAAGAAGGCTTTCGGGCGAAGAAGCCGAGGCGGATTTTGTTACCTCGATTGAACTTCCGGTTGAAGCTTATATTCCTGACACTTATGTTAAGAGTGAGTTTATCAAACTTGATTTATATAAGCGCATTTCAAAATGTACCACAAGAGAAGAAAATGATGATATAATAGAAGAGCTTCGTGACAGATTCGGAGAAATACCTAAATGCGTATACAGACTTTTTGATATTGCATATCTTAAAGCTTTGTCGCATAATGCATATATAACGGATATAAAATATATTTCGGATACGCTTTATTTTGTGATGTGGCCGAAGGCACCGGTTAATCCGGATAAGATGGACGGTCTGCTTAAAAAATATAAAGGCAATATGAAATTTGTTGCCGATAAATATGCGGGCTTCAGGCTTCCGGCATCTAAGCTTATTCCGGATGAACTTATAGAAACGGCGATAAATGCCGTAAGCGATATAGGGATATTGTTCGAGGAATAATAGGAGGAGTTTTATGAAAAAATTAAGCTTGTTAATGCTTGTGCTTTGCATGATGGCTTTTGTGATTACAGGCTGTAATAATAAATCCGATAAGAAAAAAGATACGAAAGATCCAACTGTTGTTTTTCAATACGGTGACAACATAGTAACAAAGGCGGAGGTCTGGATTTACGTAAATACCATAAAGGAAAGATATGAAAGACAGTATGGATCCGATGTGTGGGAGCTTTCTTTGCCGGAGGACAGCAACGGTGAAATATCCATGGTTGACCTTACAAGAGAAGAGGTTGTAAATGAAATTATAAAAGTTAAAACTCTTTGCGCGCATGCCGAGGATTACGGAATCGAACTTAGCGAAAAGGAAGTTGCCGACATTGATACCGATTCGAAAGAATTTTATGACGGTCTTACCGATGAAGAAATAGAAGCGATGGATTTGACCAAGGAAAAGATTTATCAGGTTATGTCGGAAAATCTTTTGGCGAAAAAGGTTGAGGATAAAATCCTTGAAGCATCACCTATAGAGATTTCAGATGAACAGGCGAGAGAAACGACATTTTACGATATGTATTTCGAATGCTATGACATTGATGATAAGGGAGTCGTTGTTCCTTATGACACCGAGCGTAAGAGACAGCAATACGAACAGGCTCTTAATGCCTGCAGTACGCTTGCAACGGCACCTATGGACAGTAATGACGATGCGGAAAGCATAGAGAAGCTTGCCGAGTACTACAACCTGGAGCATGCCGGCGAGCATACAATGACACCTGAGGAAATACTTGAGACTTACGGCGAGGATATTTACAATACCTTGTACGGTATGAAAAACGGAGATTATAGTACCGTAATAGAGAGCGAATACGGATATCATGTATTCCTAATGATTGCGCTTACCGATGCGGACGCAACAGCTATGAAGAAGGAGCAGATGACTCAGGAAGCGATTGATGACCAGCTTGCCGATACCATAGAAATGTGGAAGAAGGTAATCGATTCTGATTTTGCTTATCCGGATTCCGTAAATATGGATGTGTACGATACAATTAAGATAAGTGAATAAGATATAAGCTGATTGTTTGAATGAGAGAATAAACTATATAAGCGGATTGCTTGAATGAGAGAATAAACTATATAAGCGAACTATTTGGCTGAGAGAATATTTTTGCTTGGCGAATATTCGGGAATAAAAAAATCCTTTATGCAGATAATAATTATGATTAATTGCATGGAGGATTTTTTTATGTGGGGATTTTTAGTGGCATTATTATCGGGAGCACTTATGAGTATTCAGGGAGTTTTTAATACCGGCGTAACCAAGCAGACATCAACATGGCTGGCTTCTGCCTGGGTGGCATTTTCGGGCTTTGCCGTTGCATTTATATTGTGGATTATTTTTGAAAGAAATCAGGCGGGAATTATGTCATTAACAAAGGTTGATAATAAATATATGCTTCTTGGCGGTGCCATAGGTGCATTTATAACCTGGACGGTTATTAAGAGCATGGCGGCACTCGGACCGGCAAAGGCGGTTCTTCTTATAGTCATATCTCAGCTTTTGGTTGCATATCTTATAGAGTTGATGGGATTGTTCGGGGTGGAAAAACAGGAATTTCAGCTTACAAAGCTTTTCGGAATGCTTATAGCAATAGCCGGATTTTTTCTGTTTCAATGGAAAAAATAGCTTTGAATAATTTATAAAAATAAATTTAATTTTTCATTAAAGTGTTGTAAATTGCTAAAATTTTTTGTAAAATATTAACAGTGTTTTGTAATTGCAATAATGAATATTTTTCCTTTTATAATCACGCATTATAAAAGGGGGATTTTCATGAGAAAAAACTTAATAATATATATTTGCCTGATTGTTTGTATTGCAACTTCCTGTAAAAACAGGGGAGAATTTGTTCCTGTAAATGATGAGATTACCGAGGATGTTTCTGTTGAAGAGATTAGTGAAGAAGTATCGCCGAAGGTTGATACCGAAACATATGAGGCGGATAGCGATAAAGACAGGGACGAAGGTAAGAACGACGATGGTGAGGATTCTGAGAAGTCCGAAGAGACACTCGGAACAAGGTCGGATGGAGAACTCGGCGATAATTCTGAGAAGTCCGAAGAGGAAACCACGACGGAAGCAGAAACTCATTATGACAAAGATGGTAGATTAAGGATTAATTATGCCGATAAAAATGAGCTTGTTTCACTCACCGGAATAGGAGAAAAGAAGGCGGAAGCCATTATAAAATACAGGGAGCAATACGGTTTATTTAAAACAAAAGAGGATTTAAAAAAAGTCAAGGGAATCAAAGACGGAACTTTAAATAAGATTAAAGACTATATTACAATTAATTGAGGTTTTTGTGCTATGAAAAAAGTTTTGGTAGTGGATGATGAAAAGTCAATTGTAAAAGGAATTAAGTACAGTCTTGAACAGGACGACATGGAGGTCGATGTAGCTTACGACGGCGGAGAGGCTTTGGAGAAAGCCAGGGATAATACATATGATATTATTCTTCTTGATATCATGCTTCCGGTACATACAGGTTTGGAAGTGTGTCAGATGATAAGAGAGTTTTCCGACGTACCGATAATCATGCTGACTGCCAAAGGCGAAGATATGGATAAGATACTCGGTCTTGAGTACGGGGCTGACGATTACATAACAAAGCCTTTTAATATCCTTGAGGTTAAGGCAAGGATAAAGGCTATATTAAGGCGAAACGGAAAGGCTGCACCGGTAAAGGATAACTCAAGAATACTTGAGGCAAAAGGACTTAAGATAGATTTGGACAGCAGAAGGGTATATATAGACGGAGAAGAAGTTAATCTTACCGCCAAAGAGTTCGATCTCATATATCTTCTGGTATCAAATCCAAACAAGGTTTACTCGCGTGAACAGCTCCTTGAACTCATCTGGGGACCTTCTTATCCGGGAGATGCAAGAACCGTTGATGTCCATGTAAGAAGACTTCGTGAGAAGATAGAGGCAGCGCCTGCAACACCGAAGTATGTGCATACAAAGTGGGGCGTGGGATATTATTTCTCATAAGCGGAAAATGTATGGAACAGGTTATTGTTTCTCGTAGGCCGAAACGGTTTGGATAAAGTTATTACTTTTCGTAGGCCGAAATGGTTTTCACAAGTATATTTTTAACGTCATCATTAGCGAAGGAAAGCTCAATGCTGTTTTTGTAAAGCAGTACAAGTTCATCCTTCGCTATATTTAATTTTGAGGTTATAAATTCATATTCGCGTGTCATGGTGGTATTGCTTACGGTGGTATTGTCCGTATTTACCGTTGCTTTTATGCCATAATCAAGAAAACGTCTTAATGGATATTCCATCCCTTCCATAACTGCTTTTGTTTGATAATTCGAAGTCGGACAGAGTTCAAAGCCGATGGATTTATCGCGGCAATATTGCATAAGCTCCCTGTCTTCCGAAAGACATATGCCGTGGCCGATTCTTTTGGCTCCGGCCTCAACTGCAATCTTTATATTTTTAACTCTTCCGCATTCGCCGGAATGAATCGTAAAAGGCATTTCAAGATTATTTGCGGCATCAAAAAGATAGGCAAAGTTTTCATTCGGAAAGCCTGCCTCATCTCCGGCAAGGTCAAGAGCGCATATTCCGTATCCGAGATATTCACGACCGGCTTTTAACATATCGAGATTTTGTTTCTCACTGTGGTGTCTCATGGCGCAGATTATGATATTGGACATAACGCCGTACTTGTTTTGTCCCTCTTTAGAACCTTCGATTACGGCTTCGTATATATCTTTATAATCAAGATTTTCATTTTTACTTAGGTTAGGCGCAAATCTTATTTCCATATAGGTTATATTATTTTCTTTTGCCTGCCTTATTACATCGAGAACGGCTTCCTTAAGATTTGCTTTTGTTAAAATGCATGAAACCGGCAGGTCGAATTTTGTCAGATATTCGGCAAGACTTGAACAGTCATATGGTGCGGTAAGCTCATCTTTTGAAACCGGACGTTCAAGTTTTGATTCTATAAATTCACGGCTCAAAGAACCGTCAAGGTGGCAATGTAAATCTATCTTCGGTAAATCGTTGAGTGTGTTCATAGGCATTCTCCTTTTTGGCGTTTGATTATATTTTAACAATGAAAGGGCTGCTTAACAAGTGGCTTGAAGTAAAAAAATAAGTGTGCTATTATGAATGATATGTTATGGAAATGGAGAAAAAACAGTGAAGATTTTTTCCGGAAAAAAGGATGGTATAAGTCTTAAATTGTTCGTCGCAATCGTAATTATTGTTATGTGTTGCACTTCGATAGGCATTTATGCGCTTATATCTCAAAAAATATGTTATAAACAGTATAAAGAGAACATAATCGAAGATGTATATAAGCATACCGAGTTGATAGAAAAGCATTTGTCAAACGACGAGACGGATTTGATTAAACTCAGTTCCGATGTCGAGCTTTTGGCAGCTGTTTACGGCGGCAGGATTTTTGTGATTGATGAGAATTATAAAATCCAGAAGGATTCGTATGGCCTTTGCGACGGTGATTATATAGTCAGCAAAAATATCATTGATGCCATGAACGGCAGCGATGAGGAGATTATAAACGAAAAGAAAGACTATATACAATATATAAGAAAACTCGACGACAGTGAGGGAAAAGAGTACGGCCTTATAATCGTTCATATTTCGAGTGATAAAATAAATAATATGGACGATATTTTAAGCGTAAAGCTTGTTAATATTTTCTTGATTTTGCTTGTCCTTTGCGTGGTTATTGCATATTTTATCAGCTCCTTCAGCGTGCGGGATTTAAGATATATGAATAATCAGATGGATATAGCGCAAAACGGACATCTTGATGAGCCGATAAAGGAAAAGGGCTTTTTGGAATTCAGAGGTCTTATCAGTAACTATAATGAGACCATTAAAAAACTTTCTGACATCGATAACACCAGACAGGAATTTGTTTCCAATGTATCTCACGAGCTTAAAACACCGATAACTTCCATGAAGGTATTGGCGGACTCACTTGTGCAAAATGAAGATGCCGATCTTAAGATGTACAAGGATTTCATGAGTGACATAGTCGATGAAATTGACAGAGAGAGCAAGATAATAAGCGACCTTCTTACCTTGGTTAAAATGGATAAAAAATCCGCGACCATGAACATTGAGGAGATAAACATCAACCAGCTTTTGGAAGTTATATTAAAGAGAGTAAGCCCTATAGCCAATCAGAGAAATATTGATATAACATACGAGAGTTACAGAGAGGTTTTGGCGGAAGTCGATGAGGTCAAGCTCAGCCTCGCTCTTTCAAATATTATTGAAAATGCGGTAAAGTATAACGTCGATAACGGCTGGGTTAAGGTGACTCTCAATGCCGACCACAGATTTTTCTATGTTAAGGTTGCCGACTCGGGAGTCGGAATTCCGGACGATTGTAAATCACAGGTATTTGAGCGTTTTTACAGAGTTGATAAAGCAAGAAGTCGTGATACCGGCGGAACCGGTCTCGGACTTGCAATTACGAAAAATGTTATCAGTATGCACAACGGAACCATAAAGCTTTACAGCGAATCAGGAGAGGGCACTACATTTACAATCAAGATTCCGCTTAAGAGGGGATAGTAAAGGATTAAGTTGACAGAAAGTTTGAGCTGAAGAGGTTTGAGTGTTGATAAGAGGGAACAGCGTAGAATGAGATTTAATATTACTAATACTAAACGATTTATTTTCATATTGATGATTGCGGCCCTTTTGGTTACCGGCGTAGGATGCAAGAAAAAAGCTTCCGATAAGGATGAGCAAACGACACAGAGCAACGCACCGGAGGGGACATTGATTAGCATTTATCATCCCGAAGACTCGGATATTGTTGTCGAGTCTGAAAGATATCAGTTAAAACAGCCGGATTCAACGGCAGCTTCCATTGAGGAAATAATGGCGGTTATAGCACCTTGTTATGAGGACAAGTTATTATATAAGACCTACATGCTTGATTCAAATAATGTAGTAACGCTTGAATTTGAAATGGTTGAGGAATATACTAAAGAATATTACCTTCTTGCGAAGGCTTCTATAATCAGAACCCTGTATCAGATAGATGATATATCACTTATCAGAATTACAATCTATTCGGACGACGAAAAGGTTGTATCCGAAGAAGAATTAGACAGGGATTCCATATTATATTACGACGAGGAAACAGGAGAGTAAGAAAAATTGAAAAGACCCATGCTTTGGGCAGCGGCTTTATTTGCACTTGGAGAGGTGACAGGAATATATGCCGATATTTTTAAAACAAGCATAATTTTTATTATGCTTATTTGTGTTGCGTTTTTTGCAATTGTTAAGATTATATTTAAGACTGATTTTTCAGTGTTTAATATTTTCAAGATCAGATGCTTTAAACGGACACATTTTTTTGTTGTCATAATTGCATTTACCGGCGGATTTTTAAATGTAAGACTTCGGGATAACGAATTTCGGTTTGCAGGTCTTGAAAGTACCGATTGCTACGGAACGGTTTACAGGATTGAAGACAATGATGGTAAATGTAATATTTATATCCACACTGACCGGGGATATAACATAGTTGTCTTTAATGCCGGCGTGTTTGGAGGAATATACGATGATTCAAAAGAGAAATCCGGATTGGACGGTGAGAAGAAAACTTATGGTTTTGAAGATAAGAAAGATTATGAGAAGGTCTATAGCTCTCGTGAGGATATAGGCAGCGAGAAAACTTACAACTATGGCGACAGGGTTTACGTCAAGGGCGAGCTGAAGTCCTTTGAACATAATTCGAACCCAGGATGTTTTGATTTTAAAAATTATTATAAGTCAAAAAATGTTTTTTACAGTATCGATAAGAGCTGCGTGAGCCTTGTGGACAGAGGAGAAAGTGAAAACATAGGAACGCCATCCGTAAACAGCGAAACACTTTTGGAAAAGGTTGAAGATTTTGGTTATGGATATATGAACTTCCTTTATTCTGCAAGGTGTAATATGCGTTCCAAACTTTATATGCTTACAGACGAAAAGTATGCAGGTGTATTTTGCGGAATTTTGCTCGGAGACAGAAAAGCGGTTGATGAGTTAACCAGACTTGATTATCAAAACAACGGTATGGCTCATATTCTTGCAATATCGGGACTGCATATTTCGCTTTTGTTCGGTGCGATTTATGAACTTTTAAAAAGACTTGGCTTGAATAGATATTTGTCCGGTTTGGTCTGTTTTGTTTTGCTGCTTTCATATGCCTTAATGACCGGATTTAGTATGTCCACATTAAGAGCGTTATGCATGATAGTGATTTCGCTTTTTGCTATTTATACCGGGGAAAGCTATGATATGCCGGTTTCGCTTTCTGTGGCTGTGCTTGTAATTCTTATTTATAATCCGTTTAAGATTTTGGATTCGTCGGTTGTCTTGAGCATAACTGCCATAGCCGGCGTATGCGTAGGGCAATATATCTTAAAACACATCAGGTATTTTTATTATGTTAATACTCCTTTGAAAAAGCTTCTGGCAGCACTGGTGATTTCTTTTTCGGTTAATATTATTATGCTTCCGGTTGTTATTATGATTTATCATGAGATAACTCCTTACGGAGTTTTGGTAAATCTTTTGATTATACCGCTTATGACGATTGTGGTTGTTTCGGGGCTTGCGGCGGTTTTGGTTTCTTTGGTGAGTATGAGCCGTGTTTGGTCATTGATTGGAGTGAGCCGTTTTTAATCAATGATTGGTATGAGGCGTTCACTGTTGCTTATTAAGCCCGGTACATTTGTATTAAAGATTTATGATTTGGTTTGCAAATTTATGTATAAGCTTCCGTTTGCGCGTATTAATATCGGACGGATTAGCATGTATCAGGTTTTCTTTTATTATCTTTTTATTTTTCTGATTTTGATTTTGTTTAATAGGCGTGTGTTGAAGCATGTTAGAAATTTCATTTACAAAAAGCGTCATAGATGGCTGTCGCGTAAAAAATGTATTTTATTTGTGAGCATTTATACAGTGCTTGTGACTTTTGTTTTTCTGGGCGGACTTATTATCTCTTATCTTCTTTCACTTAAGGAACTGGCTGTTTTTGTTGATGTCGGACAGGGAGATGGGATTCTGTTACGAAGCGAGTCGGGCGTAAATATGGTTATTGACGGCGGCTCGACTTCGGAAAAGCAACTTGGGAAATATACCATGCTTCCGGTTATAAAATATTTCGGTATGGCGCATGTGGATTATTGGTTCATTTCGCACACTGATACGGATCATATAAGCGGGCTTGAGTATATTCTTGAGCTGGGTGAAAGATCGGGTATCAGAATCGACAATCTGGTTTTTTCTTATGGCATGTATTCGGATGATAATTGCAAAAGGCTTCTGAGGCTTGCGGATAAGAATGGCGTGAATGTCATTTTCATGAAAGCCGGAGACTATGTTGCTGATGAAAGCTTTAGAATCACCTGCGCACATCCGGATGTGGGATTCTACGGGGATGCAGGAAGTGAAGGGGATTATGCAGGCGTTGGAGGTGATGGAAGTGCCGGAGAAAATGCAAGTATCGAAGGTGATGGAAGTGCCGAAACTTATGCAGGCGTTGGAGGTGATGGAAGTGCCGAAACTTATGCAGGTGTTGGAAGTGATGAATATGATGAAACATATGCGAATGTTGGAGTTGTGGATATAAACGACGCATCGCTTTGCCTAAGCTACAGCTCGCCTGATTTGAATATGCTTTTTACGGGTGATATGGGCGAGGAAGCCTTGGAGTATATGCTTTTGCATGAAAGGCGGTATCTGTTGTCACATTATGATATTTTGAAGGTTCCCCATCATGGATCGAAAAACTCTATAAATTTTGAATTCTATGATTTGATTGATTTTGAGTCTGCTGTTATATCTTGCGGTGAGAACAACCGTCATGGTCATCCGCATGAAGAAACTTTGGAAAGGCTGCGGGAAAAAGAAATCATCATATACCGAACGGATGAGGAGGGTGCAGTGATTGTTGATTATTGAATGGTGGGAGGAAGAAACAACAAAAAACTCAGAAATAAGAAAAAGTGTTGTTAAATGGGTGGAAAAAGAGCGAAATCAAGGAGGAAGAAACAACAAAAATACTAAGAAAAGGAAAAAAGTGTTGTTAGAGGGGTGGAAAAAGAGCGGAATCAAGGAGGAAGAAACAACAAAAATACTAAGAAAAGGAAAAAAGTGTTGTTAGAGGGGTGGAAA
>JAFSZR010000196.1 GCA_017459135.1 Lachnospiraceae bacterium
TATTCCCTAATTACTCAATTGTATCTCAGGAAGATAAGATTGATGATGAATTGAAAATCGAAAACGGTATCGTTAAATCGCCGATTTACGATAAAGGAACAATTCTTGTTGCAAAAAATAAAGTGGCAAAACCTAAAGTATTTATACCTGTATTCCCTGTTACAAACTGCGAATATGATTCTGCCAAAGCTTTTGAAAGAGCGGGAGCCGATGTTACAACAATCGTATTTAAAAACCAGGATGCACAGGATATAAGAGACTCGGTTGATGCATTTGTAAAAGCAATAAGTGAAAGCCAGATAATTATGTTCCCGGGTGGCTTCTCTGCAGGTGATGAACCGGACGGTTCAGGTAAGTTTATAGCAACCGCTTTCAGAAATGCAAAGATTGCAGATGAAGTTATGAAACTTCTCAATGAGAGAGACGGACTTGCACTCGGCATCTGTAACGGATTCCAGGCACTTATTAAGCTTGGTCTTGTTCCATATGGTGAGATAAGACCTCAGACTGATGATTCTCCGACTCTTGCCATGAACAGCATAGGTCGTCACCAGTCTAAGATGGTTTATACAAAGGTTGTTACCAACAAGAGCCCATGGCTTAAGAAGGCAGAGCTCGGTGGAGTTTACACAGTTCCTATTTCACACGGTGAGGGACGTTTTGTTGCAAGTAAGGAATGGCTTAAAAAGTTATTTGATAACGGACAGGTTGCAACTCAGTATGTGGATATAGACGGAAATCCTACAATGGATGAGTACTATAACGTAAACGGCTCATATTATGCTATCGAGGGTATTACAAGTCCTGACGGAAGAATACTCGGAAAGATGGCTCATTCAGAACGTCGTGATGATGCTGTTGCCATAAATATTTACGGTGAGCAGGATCAAAAGATATTTGAGTCGGGAGTAGAATATTATTCGTAATTATTATGTTTTGTCCCTGTTTTTTAGTCTGAATATAAAAAATAAATAGTGACAATAATCCATAAAAATGATATAATATGTACAGTTTTTTGGGGATTTAAAAGATTCAACGGATAAATGATAAGAAGTCGAAAAATTAATATTTGACCTTTATAAAATACTATTTAGGGAAGGATAATGTATTATGAGGAAAATCAGGGAAAAAGTTATTGTAAAAATGATAGTCTGCTCTGCGATTGCTTTGATTATTACCGCAATACTTGTAGGTATTATCGGTATAAAAACAGCAAAGGGTATGGTGCTTAAGTTTACCAGGGAAGAACTTATGGTAGGAGCTGTTCAGCTTGAGGATGAACTTTCGAATGAGTATGACGGTGAATGGGAACTAAAAGGGGAGGTCCTGATCAAGGGCGGTGTTGAGGTTCAGGAAGAGCTCCAAAAACAGCTTGATGCGATGCATGAGAAAACGAAGATAGATTATACCTTGTTTATCGGCGATACAAGAAGAATGACAACGCTTTTTGATAAAGACGGTAAAAGAATGGTTGGTACAAATATAACGGTTCCGGATGTTTTGGACGTTCTTGAGACGGGAACTGATTATTATTCCGATAATGTAAAGATAGGCAATAAGGATTATTACGGATATTATACACCTTTACGTAATCCTGACGGAAGCATAATAGGTATGGTATTTACCGGACGCCCGGCTATTGATGTTAAGGATGATATATCAGGTCTTGTTAAGAAGATAGTACTTGCTGTTATTGCATTCAGTACAATCAGCTGTATCATAGGATTTTCACTTGCAGGTCTTATTTCTGGAAAAATGAATATGCTTGCCGATAATATAAAAACCATATCGGAAGGCGATCTTAAATTAGAAGTACCTTATGTTTTACTTAAGAGACCTGATGAAATAGGCACGATTGCAAGGGCAATATCCGATATGAAGGACAAGCTTTCGGAGGTTATCGGAAATACCAAAAATCTTGCAGAGAAGATAAAGGCTTCTGGATATGACCTTTCATTATCCGCATCAAATGCAGCTGAGGCTTCGAACCAGGTTGTAACTGCTGTAGAAGATATAACAAAGGGTTCTCTTTCACAGGCCGAAAGCGTTCAGACATCAAATGAAAACACCGGACAGATCGGTGAAGATATAGATGGAATAACCTCAAATATCAATACATTAAATGACCTTGTTGACAGCATGAAGAAGGCAAGTGACAGGGCTATGGAGGCTATGGATGACCTCCTTGCACAAAACGGTGAGGTTACTGAGGCCGTAAGCTCAATCAGAAGTGTAATCGAAAATACAGCAAATTCCGTACAGGAAATATCTCAAATGTCTCATATCATTTCTGATATTGCAGACCAGACAAACCTTCTTTCTCTTAATGCAACCATTGAAGCTGCGAGAGCCGGTGAAAGCGGTAGAGGTTTTGCTGTTGTTGCATCTGAAATCTCAAATCTTGCAACTCAGTCTCAGGATGCTGTTGTTAAGATTGAAGAGGTTACACAGAAGCTTGTTGATGATTCGATAAGCTCTGTTCAGACTGTCGATTCACTTGTTGAAGAGTTTGAAACTCAGTCAGATAAAATTGTACTTACAAGAGAAGATATGAATGCTCTTTCCGAGAACGCTACAAGAGTTCAGAGCTCTGTTGTGGATACGGGAGATAAGGCAAATACAATAAATGTTACAAAGGAAAGTCTTATCAGTATTATGGAGGATTTATCAGCGATTTCGGAAGAAAATGCTGCTTCAACAGAGGAAACAAACGCTTCCATGGAAGAGCTTAATTCAACCTTCCAGGTTATTTCTCAAAATGCAGTAAGTCTTCAGACTGTTGCGGAACAATTAAGAAAGCAGATAGCTTTCTTCAAGTTATAAATTATAATAATAACGGGTGCCATGTAAATTATTTGCATGGCACCTTTTTTGGTGGGTTCAGACGATACTTTTTTCTTGAAAATTCATATATACTATGATAAAATAACAAAGTTTTGATATGTTATTATATAAATTAGAAAGCATTTAAAGAGGTTTTAAGATGAAGATAACAAGAGATGATGTAAGAAATGTAGCCATTATTGCACACGTAGACCATGGTAAAACAACTCTCGTGGATGAGCTTTTAAAACAAAGCGGAGTATTTCGTGAGAATCAGGAAGTTGCGGAAAGAGTAATGGATTCAAATGATATCGAGAGAGAAAGAGGAATAACAATTCTTTCAAAGAATACAGCTGTTACTTATGGAAATACAAAGATTAATATTATTGATACTCCGGGACATGCTGATTTCGGCGGAGAGGTTGAACGTGTTCTTAAAATGGTTAACGGAGTTATTTTGGTTGTTGATGCTTTTGAAGGTGCAATGCCACAGACTAAATTTGTTCTTAAAAAAGCATTGGAGCTTGATCTTAATGTTATCGTATGTATAAACAAGATAGACAGACCGGAGGCAAGACCTGCCGAGGTTGAAGAAGAAGTACTTGAGCTTTTGATAGAGCTTGATGCAAATGAAAAACAGCTTGATTGTCCGTTCGTTTATGCTTCCGCAAGAGACGGATATGCTTCATACAGCGCAGATGAGCGTGGAACTGATATGAAGCCGATATTTGAAACTATTATTAATTCAATACCTGCACCTTCGGGTGACCCTGATGCCGGTACACAGGTTCTTATCAGTACAATTGATTATAATGAATATGTTGGCAGAATAGGCGTAGGTAAGGTTGATAACGGATGCCTTAAGCTTAATCAGGAATGTGTTATCGTTAATGCACATGAGCTTGAGAAAAAGGTTAAGGTTAAGATAGGAAAATTATATGAATTTGATGGACTTAACAAGGTTGAGGTGAGTGAGGCAGGGATTGGTTCAATCGTTGCTATTTCAGGAATTTCGGATATTCATATCGGTGATACCATCTGTTCGCCTGAAAATCCTGAACCGATTCCGTTCCAGAAAATTTCGGAGCCGACTATTTCAATGGACTTTATGGTAAATGATTCACCTCTTGCAGGTAAGGAAGGAAAGTTTGTAACTTCAAGACATTTAAGAGACAGACTTTTCAGAGAGCTTAATACCGATGTATCACTTCGTGTTGAGGAAACCGATACTACAGAGTGCTTTAAGGTTTCGGGACGTGGTGAGCTTCACCTTTCTGTTCTTATTGAAAACATGAGACGTGAAGGTTACGAGTTTGCGGTAAGTAAGGCAGAAGTTATATATAAGGAAGACGAAAAGGGCAAAAAGCTTGAGCCGTTTGAGCTTGCCGTAATAGATGTACCTGACGAATTTGCAGGTACGGTTATAAATATGCTTAATAACCGTAAGGGTGAGCTTCAGGGAATGGCACCTACAGGTACCGGAACCACAAGACTTGAGTTCCTCATACCGTCTCGTGGTCTTATAGGCTTCAGAGGTGATTTCCTTACCGCAACAAAGGGTAACGGAATTATCAATACATTGTTCGAAGGATATGAGTCTTATAAGGGAGATATGTCCTACAGAAGTCAGGGCTCTCTTATAGCATTTGAAGCAGGAGAGGCAATTACCTACGGACTTTTCAATGCACAGGAAAGAGGAACCTTATTTATCGGACCCGGTGAGCAGGTTTACGGCGGTATGGTAGTAGGTCAGTGCGGAAAGACAGAGGATATAGAGGTTAATGTTTGTAAGAAAAAGCAGCTTACAAATACGAGAGCTTCAGGCTCCGATGAAGCGCTTAAGCTTACACCTCCTAAGATTTTGAGTCTTGAACAGGCACTTGACTTTATTGATACAGATGAGCTTTTGGAGATTACGCCCGAGAATATCCGTATCAGAAAGAAGATACTTGACCCGACACTTCGTATGCGTGCAAAACGTGCCATGCAGACAAGTTAATTAATATGATTGTTAAACGAATGAAATAAAAATAATATTATTAGGAGGAACAAAAGAA
>JAFSZR010000197.1 GCA_017459135.1 Lachnospiraceae bacterium
CGGAAGAACAGATCTCCTAAAGAAGAGGGATAACCTTCCTGATAATGAAGATAAACTTGATTTGAGCAGAATAATTGTTAATCTTTCAGATATAGACCACGAGCTAATGACTTTCCATGCAGATAAAGCATATGACTTTAAGCTTGAGGAAACCAAGGACGAGAAGCTTTTAATTGATAAGAAATTACAAAATGCAATTAAGAAGGGAACAAAGGTAAATATTGATACAACCCTTTCAAATATCGACAGAACCTTCGGTACACTTATCGGTGCTGAGATTACAAGAAATCATTCAGACGGTCTTTCGGAAGATACAATCGTTATTGATTGTAAGGGTGCCGGCGGACAAAGCTTTGGTGCATTTATACCTAAAGGTCTTACCATTAATCTTATCGGCGACAGCAACGATTACTTCGGTAAGGGATTGTCGGGAGGTAAGCTTATCGTAAAAGCACCTTCGGATGCGGCTTATAATCCTGAGGAAAATATTATAATCGGAAATGTAGCTTTATACGGTGCAACTTCGGGTAAGGCATTTATAGCAGGTATGGCAGGCGAGCGTTTCTGTGTAAGGAATTCGGGTGCCACGACAGTTGTTGAAGGTGTCGGCGAGCATGGTTGCGAATATATGACAGGTGGTGTAGCTGTAATCTTGGGACCTACCGGAAAGAACTTCGCGGCAGGTATGAGCGGCGGTGTTGCTTATGTTTTGGATGAGCACAATACTTTATATAAGAATTTGAACAAACAGCTTGTAATAACCGAAAAGCTTGAAAGCAAGGTAGACTGTGAAGAACTTGAGAAGCTTATTAAAGAGCATGTTGAAGCAACAGGTTCACAAAAGGGTAAAGAGATTCTTGATAACTTCGATGAATACAAACATAAGTTTAAGAAGATAATTGCCGGAGACTACAAGCAGATGTTAAGACTTACCGCAAAGTACGAGGAACAGGGCCTTAGCAGAGAAAAAGCTCAAATTGAAGCATTTTCAGAGTTTATGAGTTAGGAAGGAGTGGTATAAATGGGAAAATCAACAGGATTTATGGATTTTGAAAGAATGGATGGACCTGTTACAAGTGAAAAGGAACGTATTACGAACTTTGAAGAATTCCACAAGCTGCTTCCTTCCGAGGAACAGTGCAAGCAGGCTGGAAGATGTATGGACTGCGGTGTTCCGTTTTGTCAGGCAGGCGTTATGATATCGGGTATGGCATCAGGTTGTCCGCTTCATAATCTTGTACCGGAGATGAATGATATGGTATATCAGGGTAACTGGGAGGAAGCTTATAAAAGACTTTCCAAGACACACAGTTTTCCTGAATTTACTTCAAGAGTTTGTCCGGCACTTTGTGAGGCTGCATGTACCTGCGGTCTTCATACAAAGCCGGTTTCAACCAAGGAAAATGAACGTTCTGTTATAGAATTTGCTTATGCAAAAGGTCTTGTAAAGGAAGAAACTTCAGAGATAAGAACAGGAAAGACTGTAGCCATAGTAGGAAGCGGGCCTTCCGGACTTGCGGCAGCACAGCTTCTTAACAGAAGAGGTCATAAGGTTACCGTATATGAAAGAAGCGACAGGGTCGGCGGCTTACTCAGATACGGAATTCCGAATATGAAGCTTGATAAGAGCATAATAGACAGAAGAATCAAGCTTATGGAGGAGGCCGGCATAGAATTTATATGTAATGTTAATGTTGGTATTGACATTAAGCCTTCAGAATTGGAAAATAAGTATGACAGAGTTATCCTTGCATGCGGTGCATCAAATCCCCGTGATATTAAAGCACCGGGCAGAGATGCCGAAGGAATATATTTTGCGGTTGATTATTTAAAGAAGGTTACAAAGAGCCTTCTTGACAGTAACTTTGAAAAATATCCTTATGAACTTGCAAAGGATAAAAACGTTATTGTTATCGGTGGCGGTGATACAGGTAATGA
>JAFSZR010000198.1 GCA_017459135.1 Lachnospiraceae bacterium
CGTCAGTCACAAGTCCTTCGACTCTCGCAAAGTATTTTTTTTCAACATGCTTTCCCGGGGCAAGAAGATTATTTGCAAGCTTTCCGTCATTGGTTATAATAAGAAGTCCCTCTGTATCCTTATCAAGTCTTCCGACAGGAAAAAGATCACGTCTTTTCGCTTCCGTAATGAGTTCAATAACCGTCTTATCCTTTGTATCCGTTGTTGCCGAAATGACACCCTGAGGCTTATTTAACATAAAAAATTCAAACTCGTTATAGGTAAGCTTTTTCCCGTCAAGGCAAATAACATCCTTTTCAGGATTAACCTTTATATCGCTTTTTTTGACAATCTCACCATTAACGGATACTCTGCCCTTTTTAACCATTATTTTTACTGTACTTCTCGTTCCCGCACCTGCATCGGCCAGAAACTTATCAAGTCTTATCTCTGCCATATTTCTTCCTAATATATAATGTTATTATTTTAGTTTGTTATTATTACGATTGTTAAATTAAATGATACCATTGATTTTTGTTTTTTTCCATATATTTTAAAAATCAGCAATGTCAATTAAACAAAAAACGATTGGCAGTCATTTAACAGCCAACCGTTTTCTGCTTTATTCACATTAAAATATTAATCATTAAGAGTTTTCTTGTGCTCTTCCTGAATTTCAGGATGGAACGAAAGAATCGGTTCTTCATCAATTCCTTTGATATTACGATTTACGTAATTCTTGGTAAGCTTGATAACAAGAGGAATAAGTGACAATACACCGATAAGGTTAGGAATCATCATAAAGCCGTTAAATGTATCGGATATATCCCATGCTAACGAAGAAGTCATAATCGCACCCGAAACTATAAGAAGTACGAAGAATATTCTGTAAAACTTAGATGACTTCTCACCAAAGAGATACTCCCATGCACGTGTTCCGTACTGTGACCAGCCAAGAATAGTTGTAAATGCAAAGAGCAAAATCGCAAGTGATACAAAAACTTCTCCCGACTTACCGAATACATTTGAGAACGCATGTGCAACAAGTGTCGCATCATCGGTTCCCTCTGCCGCAAGTCCTGTATCCAAGTCTATTGCACCTGATGAAAGTACAACAAGTGCAGTCATTGTACAAACAACAATTGTATCAAAGAATACTTCAAATATTCCCCACATACCCTGTATTACAGGCTCCTTAACATTTGATGATGAGTGAACCATAACAGACGAACCAAGACCTGCTTCGTTTGAGAATACGCCTCTCTTACATCCCTGAACTACAGCCTGCTTAATAAGGAGTCCGCCCGCTGCACCACCTACAGATTTGAAATCAAATGCAGTTCTGAAGATTACACCGAACATGCTTCCCAAATCAGAAAAATGATATATAACTATCGTAAGTGAACCGAGTATGTATAAAACAGCCATAAAAGGTATAACTCTTTCCGCAAAAGCAGCAATTCTCTGAAGACCTCCGATAATTATAAGACCTGCAAGAATCATAATTGCTATACCGATTATAAGAGCAGGGATTGAAATACCCGTATCTCCGATTTCAGCAGTTGAATCAGCAAAGAAGGTTGACTTAAGATTAAGAGTAATCTTATTTACCTGACCCATATTTCCTATACCGAATGATGCAAGAATAGCAAATATTGAGAACAATACTGCAAGAACGGAACCTAGAGCCTTACAATGCTTCTTTGAACCAAGACCGTCCTTAAGATAATACATGGCACCTCCGCACCATTCACCCTTGCTGTTCTTTCTTCTATAATATATACCGAGTATATTTTCCGAATAGTTGGTCATCATACCTAAAAATGCTGCAACCCACATCCAGAATACGGCACCGGCACCACCCATAACGATAGCACCCGAAACACCGGCAATATTACCTGTACCTATGGTTGCGGCAAGTGCTGTACAAAGAGCCTGAAACTGAGATATAGACTGCTTATCCGTCTTTCTTGTAGCCTTGCTCTCTTTCTTAAAAACTCCGCCAATGGTATTCTTCCACCAATGTCTTATGTGACTTACTTGGAAAAATTTTGTTGCAAAAGATGTAATGATACCGGTACCAACCAGAAGTATAATACCGATTTTTACCCAAACAAAATCATTGACCGTATCATTTACATCTTTTAACGCGCTCAAAAACTCCTTCATAATAATCATCCTCTCATAATAATATCTCTTGAAATAATTATATTATATAAATTCCTAAGCGTATCACACATAACGCAACGGAAGAATTTTTGTATTAAAAAAAATGCAGTAAGTCCCAAAAGACTCACTGCACCTTTGCATTCGTGCCCAGAGCCGGAATCGA
>JAFSZR010000199.1 GCA_017459135.1 Lachnospiraceae bacterium
GGTGGTGGCTTAATTTCTTCTCAGGTTCCGGGATATAATATGGGGTATGGCAACATTCGCCGCAAGGTGCGTTGCCATACCCCATATTATATCCCGGAACTTGTGTTGTATATCAGCACATCGTGGAATAAAAAGGGTTTCTGCAACATTCGCCGCAAGGTGCGTTGCAGAAACCCTTTATTATTTCACGATGTGCGGGGATAAAATTAAACTTCGATAATGGTGCCGCCGCCGACTACCGTGTCGTTGTCGTACAGTACGACGGCCTGTCCTTTTGTTATGGCGCGCTGAGGCTCGTCGAAGGTTACTTTTATTTTGCCGTCCTCATACGGAGTGACGGTGGCAGGTGCTTCGGTGTGGCGATAGCGTACCTTTGCATTTACGTGCATAGGCTCGGTGAGATTTTCGATAGAAATCCAATTAACATCATCGGCGATGAGTTCTGTTGTAAATAAATCATCGTTTGTTCCGAGCATAACCGTATTGTCAATCGGATTTATGTTCATTACATACATAGGCTCTTTTAAGGATAAGCCGAGTCCCTTTCTTTGACCTATAGTATATCTTATTATTCCCTTGTGCTCTCCGAGTACATTTCCGATTTTATCTATAAAATTTCCGTGTGGATATAATTTTTTTGTATATTTTTCTATAAAGCTTACATAGTCGCCGTCAGGTACAAAGCATATATCCTGACTGTCATGCTTTCTTGCATTTATAAAACCCTTTTCTTCAGCAAGTGCGCGAACTTCGGTTTTGCTCATACGTGCCAGAGGAAAGAGAGTATGTGCCAGCTGTTCCTGAGTTAAAGAATAAAGTACATAGCTCTGGTCTTTTTCCGGAAATGGAGATTTTTTAAGTATGTATCTTCCTGTTTTTTCGTTGAATTCTATTAATGCATAATGTCCCGTTACAACATAATCAAGACCGAGTTCCTTGGCCCGGTTAAACAGATATTCGAACTTAAGGTATCTGTTACAATCGATACATGGATTTGGTGTTATTCCGTTTTCGTAGGAATTGACAAACTTATCCATAACATCTTCCTTGAATCGCTCTTTGAAATTAAGGACATAATAAGGAATATTAAGGGTTTGCGCAACAAATCTTGCATCTTCAACATCATCAAGACTGCAGCAGGTATGCCCCTTTGGAACATCAATATCGGAATTTGTATATAATTTCATGGTGGCGCCCATGCATTCATAGCCCTGCTCGACCATAAGGTATGCCGCAACGCTTGAATCCACACCGCCGCTCATTGCAATAAGTGCTTTTTTCATGATTAATTCTCCTATCTGCCTAAATATATCATAAGGGTGGTAAAACTACAAGTTGATTAAATGGTTAGATTATGCTAACATCTAAAAAAATATAAAATATAAGGTGTGGTTTAAAATGCAAAGATACAATGTTACGGGCATGAGTTGTGCAGCATGCAGTGCAAGAGTTGAAAAGGCGGTATCAAAGGTTGAAGGAGTGTCGCAGGTTTCGGTTAACCTTCTTACCAAGTCTATGACTGTTGAAGGAGAAGTAAGTCCGGATACCGTTGTTGCCGCGGTTAAAGCTGCAGGCTATGGTGCCAAAGTTTTAAAAGAAAAAAATCGCGTGTTGAATGCGGATGGTTCGGATGACAAAAAAGATAAGGATATCGAATTTATAGCCATAAGAAAAAGATTTTTGATATCCCTTGTATTTTTGACCGGTCTTATGTATTTCTCGATGGGATATACAATGTTGAATCTTCCGTTCCCTAAGTTTTTTACGGATGAAGGAACAAAAAAATATATTGTGCTTGCCTTAATACAGATGGTGCTTGCCGTTATAATCATGGTAATCAACCGAAACTTTTTTGTTAACGGATTTAAGGGAATGGTACATTTGGCTCCAAATATGGATTCGCTTGTCGCTCTCGGTTCGGCAGCTTCGTTCATATACAGCGTTTGCATGTTTGCGTTGATGATTGCCTGTACAAATGATAAATCATTGGCAAGTGTTGAACATGATATGCACCGTTATCTTCATGAACTCTATTTTGAATCGGCGGCTATGATTCTTGTTCTTATAACTTTGGGCAAGATGCTTGAAGCGTATTCGAAAGGAAAAACAACGGATGCCATAAAGAGCCTTATGAAGCTTGCACCGGATACGGCGACTCTTATACGCGACGGAAAAGAAGTTACCGTACCGGCAAATGAAGTAAAGGTCGGCGATATATTTGTCGTCAGACCCGGTGAGAGAATAGCTGTTGACGGAAAAATAATAAGCGGCATGACAAGTGTTGATGAAAGCGCGCTTACAGGAGAAAGCATACCTGTTGATAAAGATGTAAATGACGAGATTAAGACAGCCACTATTAATCTTACGGGCTTTGTAACATGTGAAGCCGTAAGAGTCGGAGAAGATACAACACTTTCGAGAATAGTGAATATGGTAAGTGATGCGGCGGCATCGAAAGCACCGATAGCAAAGCTTGCCGATAAGGTATCGGGAGTTTTTGTTCCCGTTGTAATCGGTATTGCCGTTATAACATTTATAATCTGGAGTCTTGTGGGTTATCCGATAGGCTTTTCTCTTTCGAGAGCAATATCGGTTCTTGTTATAAGCTGTCCTTGCGCACTCGGGCTTGCGACTCCGGTTGCGATTATGGTCGGAAGCGGAATCGGAGCAGGAAAAGGAATTCTATTTAAAAATGCAACGGCGCTTGAAAATGCCGGAAAAGCGGAAGTGGTTCTGCTTGATAAAACGGGTACCATAACGGAGGGTAAGCCTGTTGTTACCGATGTGATACCTGTGACCGAATCAGGTGAAATAATAGCTGTAAATGCGTATGAAAAAACAAATGATTCATTGATGAACAGGCTTATTGAGACTGCATATGCGCTTGAAGTTAAAAGTGAACATCCGCTTGCAAAAGCGGTCGTTGATTATTGCAATGATATAGATTTCAAATACGATGAAATAAAGGTAAATGATTTTGTAAGCCACGCCGGAAACGGATTGAGCGGAATTTTAAATGGGAACAGAGTTTGTGCCGGAAAAATAGGCTTTATCGAAGAAAGAACAGCGGTTAACAAAGCGGTGAAGGAAAAGATCGATGAGCTTTCAAATGAAGGAAAAACACCTATGCTCTTTTGTGAGGAGAATAATCTTCTCGGAATAATTGCGGTTGCGGACGTATTAAAGGAAGATAGTTTATCGGCCATAAGCGAATTAAAAGATATGGGTATTCATGTTGCTATGATAACCGGCGATAATAAGCTTACGGCAGAAAATATAGGCAAAAGAGCCGGTGTCGATGAGATAATAGCCGGTGTGCTTCCCGATAAAAAGGCGGAAACGGTTTCCGATTATATAAAAGGCGGAAAAAAGGTTATTATGGTCGGTGACGGAATAAATGATGCACCTGCACTTACGGCGGCCGACGTAGGTATAGCAATTGGGTCGGGAACGGATATAGCGATTGACTCGGCAGATGTTGTTCTCATGAAAAATACACTTAGTGATGTGCCTGAAGCACTCAAACTCAGTAAAGCTGTTGTTAAAAATATACGTGAGAATCTTTTCTGGGCATTTATATATAATATTATAGGGATTCCTCTTGCAGCGGGAGCGTGGTATAAGTTGTTCGGCTGGCTTCTTAATCCGATGTTTTGTGCTGCAGCGATGAGTCTGTCCAGTGTATGTGTTGTAACGAATGCACTTCGTCTGGCAGTGAAATATAAACTAAAGAAAAATAATGCTTAATATGATAAAAAACAGTGTACAAATAATTTGAAATTATGCTATTATATAAATTGAGGTTTTCTTGACCTTTTATTTTGTTGTGTCTTAAACGAGACATAAGTATTAAGAGTGATGGAGGTGATGGCCGTGATTAGCAAGTATATTACTGATGATGGTGTATTTCGCGAAATAAACGATTATGAAGAAGGCATGTGGATTAATCTTACGGCCCCCACTCAGGAAGAAAGTTTGGAAATCTCAAAGCGTTATGATATTGACCTGGCAGATATCAGGGCAGCTCTTGATGAGGAAGAGTCTTCACGTGTTGAGATAAACGATAATTATGTACTTATAATATTTGATATACCTACCGTTGAGATACGTCATAATCAGGAGGCATATACCACAATCCCTCTCGGTATTATTTGGACGGATGAATCGATTATAACTATTTGTTCTGTCGAAACACCGGTTTTAAAGCATTTCATGATTAATAAGCTTAGGGATTTTACAACAAAGAAGAAAGTAAGATTTACTTATCAGATATTATTCAAAACCTGTACGTTGTATCAATCATACCTTAGGGTAATTGATAGAAAAAGACTTGAAATGGAAGAAAGAATGGGCGGAGCAACGGAGGATTCCGATATAATAATTCTCCACGAGCTGGAATCAAACCTTGTATATTTCGATACATCGCTTCGTGCAAACCGTATGATTGTCGACAGGCTTACACGATATAGCGGAATCAAAAAATTCCCGGAGGATCAGGAACTTTTGGACGATGTTATAGTCGAAAACTTACAGGCTATCGAGATGACTCAGATATATCGAGATATCATAAAAGGTACACGAGAACTCATGTCGACCGTTATCGATAACCGACTTAATAACATAATGAAATACCTTGCGGCCATAACAATCGTTATGTCTATCCCGACCATAATTTCGGGATTGTACGGAATGAATGTTTCGGGAAAATGGATGCCGCTTTCATCAACTCCTTACGGATTTCATATTATTTGTGCAATAACCGCGGTTATTTGCCTAATAGTATTGTGGGCATTGAAGAAAAAGAAGATGTTATAAAGATGATATAAATGGTGATTATATGAAACAGTTTAAATTCAAATTTGTAGTAGCTTCAAGTCTTATATACGGCTTCGGAAGCATACCGAAATCAAATAAAATGGTACGCCATCCCGAAAAGTATTCGGAGGAAGTATGTTACAGACGCGCCATAAAGATTATGCGTCATATGAAGCTTAAGGCTCTTACGAGAACCAAATGTTACGGTGTCGAAAACCTTCCACCGGAGGGCGGATATATAATGTATTCCAATCATCAGGGCAAGTATGATGCACTCGGAATTCTTATAAAGCATAAGAAAACCTGTGCAGTGCTTTGGGAGGCGAAGTCTGCGGACAGACTTTTGGCAAGACAGATATGCGGACTTTTGCGTGCGCAGACTATTGAGTTCGATAATCCGAGACAGCAGATAAAAGTTTTAAATACCATTGCCGAGGAAGTTGCAAACGGTAGAAGATATCTTATATTCCCTGAGGGAGGTTATGACAATAACAAAAACACTCTTCAGGAATTTAAGCATGGTTGTTTTTCGTGTTCATTGAAATCAAAAACACCGATAATACCTGTTGCGATTTACGATTCATGGAAGTCAATGGATATAAATACCATAAGACCTGTTACAACCCAGGTGCATTTTATGGAGCCGATTTATTATGAACAATACGGGCATATGAAAAAAGGCGAAATAAGTGATATGGTAAAGAATATTATTCAAAAGAGAATAGATGATATAAAAAGCGGTGAGTTTAAAAGACAGCTTAAAGCAAAAAAGAATAATTGTGAAAAAAAAGGAGCGTAATTTGATTTACGCTCCTTTGCTGTATAAAAACCATAATTTCATATAAGCGGTAACGGGTGAATCGTTTTTTAGAATTGTCAGGTGAAGGCTTTCATATAAGCTTGTGCTTTCGTACTGCGTTCTGTCTTCAATACCCGTTACATATATGCGTTTATTAAGTTTATATGCTGATTCGCAGAAGTCTTTAAACTTTTTACTGTCCGTACATAAAGTACCGGAGTGATAAGTTTCAAGTAAAACGGCCTTAATATCGGGATTATCCAAAGACGGATAAGCCTGTCCCGGAACTGCTTTTATATACATTATAGGTGAATTATCGGAAAGCCTTATCGTATCATAAGGGATTTTGTCTGTTTCGTTTTCACTGTTTGACTTTTTGCTGCTGCTTAACGAATAAAGCTTATCGGAGTAGGCAGTATGAGAAAGCAGTAAAAGACTGTTATGAATTATTCCGTCATAAGAAACAAAAACTCCCGGAGTGCATTTGTCTGATGTATATTTAACTGCATTTGCAAAATTATCCAAGCCGTTTGAACGCTCGTCATCCAAAACATAATTACTTGAGACAAGTATTACGGGTATATCGGGATTACTTACGGAAAGCCCCAATGCGGCAGCGGAATATTGGAGTGTGTCCGTGCCGTGTGTTACGATTATACCGTCGTAGCCCTTGCCAAGGTTATCGCGAACACAGTCTGTAAGCTTGTTCAAATAAGCACCGTCAAGATTTTCGCTTAAAATCATATAGGGTTCACAGGTATCAAATTCCGTTTCGCATGAAATGTCGGGATATTTATTTTTAAATAATTCTATTATCTTATATTTATTTTCGCCGGAACCTATGGAGATATAGTCTTCGTTTGCCGATGATGCAATGGTTCCGCCGGTTAATATAACAAGTATTTTTTGCATATACATACCGCCTTTGCAACCTTTATATTTATTATATATATTTTGTTCATTAAATCAATCTTTATAAATCTTAACTATAATAAGTATTTTATTGCAAGTTTTTTGTTATCGTATTAATATAAGGGCATGGGAGTTCTTTAAAAAATCAATTTGTATTTGATAAGGAGAAGCTGATGAAGAAAAAAATCGGAGTATTATTAACGGTTGCCGTTTTATGTTTATCTCTGTTTGGGTGCGGCAGTACCGATTACGGAAATACAAAAGAAACAAAACGAAAATTTACAAATAACAGTTACGACAAGACGAAGCTTGCGGAGTGTTTTGAAGAAAATTATAACAATTATATGGTGGCAACGGGACAGGCAAGCGAGCTCATGCTTGTCTATATGATTGGCTCCAATCTTGAGTCGGAATCGGGACTTGCTTCGGCGGATATCGAAGAGATGCAAAATAGCGGATTTTTGAGTGACAATCTTAAAATTCTTATTTGTACCGGCGGAACGAATTATTGGTGGAATGATGATATAGATCCCGATGAGGTTGCGGTTTATGAGGTTGTTTCCGGAACCGAGGAGATAAACAAACTTACGGTTTTAAACGGTGATAATATGGCAGATACCGCTACACTTACCGAGTTTCTTGATTATGCATACGACAATAATAAAAATGCAAATTATTACAGCCTTGTTTTGTGGAATCACGGAGGCGGTGCGGTTCTCGGATACGGTGGAGATGAAAGATATGATTACGATTCGCTTTCGTTAAATGATATGGATGAAGCGTTTGCAAATTCACATTTTATTTCCGAAGGTAAGAAATTTGAGTGGGTAGGTTTTGATGCCTGCCTTATGGGTATGATAGAAATTGCGGAGTTGTTTGAGCCGTATTCAAATTATCTTATCGCATCCGAGGAACTTATTCCGGGAGACGGATGGGATTATACCTGTTTGAGTGAAATTTCGGACGGAACTGATTTTACCGGTGCAACAGCCGGAAGGGCAATCATAGATAAATATGCAAGTTATTATGACAATTATTTTTGGGGAAGACCGGAATATACTCTGTCCTGCCTTGATTTGTCGCAAACTACGGATGTAATTACAAATTTTGAAACACTAATAGACGTTACGGAAAACGATCTTCTTAACGGTGAATATTCACAAATAGCCAGACAGCGTGGCAATACAAAGGGCTTTGGCATCATTGATGAAGAGCTTTGCTATGATACGGTTGACTTATATAACCTTGCGGAAAATATGTCGGAAACACATTCCGGCGAAGCGGGAGCTTTGATTAATTCGCTCAATAATTTGATTGTTTATGAAAGAGATAATGTTGTAAATGCTCATGGCGTTGCAATATATTTCCCGTATAATAATAAGCTTTATGCGGAAGACTGGGTAAGTGAATACAGTATGTGTGATTTCAGCGACACCTACATGAGGTTTGTTCAGAATTTCACCGAAACATTTTACGGTGCACCGCTTACGGAATGGGATTTTGATGAAGAAGATGTTTCGATTGATTATGAAACCGGGGAAGCTTCGGAGGTTGTCGGTGATATCGGAAGTCTCGGTAATTTCTCAATACAGCTTACCTCCGACCAGGCAGCGAACTTTGCAAGGGCAAAGCTTCAGATTTGGGAAATAATTGAAAATGTTGATGGAGGAGCATATGCTCTTTGGATTAATTCTTCGGATGTAAATCTTGATGATAACGGTGTTCTTTCGTCTATGATAGCAAACAAGAGATTTGTTTTAAAGGATACATCGGGAAATCAGACCGATTGCTGTGCGCTTGAAATCGAAAGAGGAGACGGATATGCCATATACAGCGTAAAGGTAATGGTTTCATTCAAGGATGATAACGGCGATTATGATATGGATAGATATTTCTGCCCTTATAATATATATATAAGAGTTGATGATGAAAATCCGAACGGTGTTATATCCGGAATCTATTCGGCTGAAGAAGAGGAAGACGGAAATCTTATACCGAATAAAAGAAGTGATGTTTTGGACCAGGATTGCCTTATTCAGCCGTATATGTTCGGAAGGGTAATAAAGTTTAACGATGACGGAACGGTTGCTCCTTTCGATGAATGGGAGCTTTCATCCGGTTTGTTTAGGGAGTTTAATTTAAACGGCGAGCTTTATGTTGATATGGTTGATATAGATCCCGATGTCGAGAAGGTCTATGTTTACAATATAGTTGATACCCAGGGAAATACTTATATGGTTAATGTTCGCAATTAAATGTATAAAAATCCTTTATTTACAGATAATAGAAACAGATTATTGTAAAAAAGGAGATTTATGTTTATGAAAGCAACAGGTATTATTCGAAGAATAGATGAACTGGGAAGAATTGTTGTTCCAAAGGAAATAAGAAGAGTGTTAAGGATTCGCGAAGGTGATCCCATAGAGATATTTACGGATAAGGACGGCGAAATAATATTAAAAAAGTATTCACCTATAGGTGAGCTTTCGAGTTTTGCCCAGGAGTATGTGGATGCGGCGGCCCAGATTCTCGGATGCGGAGTTTGTGTATGCGACAGGGATCAGATAATTGCCGTTGCGGGTATTCCGAAGAAGGAACTCTTGGGGAAGAGTCTTCATAAGGAACTGGAAGAGGCTATAAATGACAGAGAAGCCATACTTGCCAGAAAGGGCGAAAAGAAGTTTATAAAGATTCTCGGAAACGGTGAAAATGAGTACTCGGGAGAGATTGTTCAGACCATTATCAGCGAGGGTGATGCCATAGGTGCGGTTATACTTTTAAGTAAGGACGATAAAACCGATATAGGCGAGGCAGAACAAAAAGCGGCAGTGATAGCGGCCAAATTTTTGGGCAAGCAGATGGAAGGCTGAAAAAAGACCGTTTTTTAAGAAAAAAACTGTAAAAATAAGTGTTTTTTAGTGCCTAAATACTTGACAAAATGCCGCTGACAAGGTATAAATATGCGTAGGGCATTTGCTAAGGGCATTTGTCACGATTAAGAGGGGATTGTTAAATGCAATCAACGTTTGTATTATAGGAGGAATTTTTAAATGAACAAGAATGAATTAGTTGCAAGCATTGCAGAGAAGACTGGCTTAAAGAAGACTGAGGCTGAGAAGGCACTTAAGGCTTTCACTGATACAGTTGCTGAGCAGTTAAAGAAGGGTGACAAGATCCAGTTAGTTGGATTTGGTACATTTGAGGTTGCTGAGAGACCTGCAAGAGAAGGAAGAAATCCTAGAACAGGCGCTACTATGAAGATTAAGGCTTCTAAGGCTCCTAAGTTCAAGGCTGGTAAGGCTTTAAAGGATTCTGTAAACTAATTTACAGTTAATAAAAAGATTAAAGGTCATCATGCTTATGTATGATGACCTTTTTTAAATTATTATATATGTAGGAGGAAAATATATGAGACTTGATAAATATTTAAAGGTTTCAAGACTGATAAAGAGAAGAACCGTAGCAAACGAGGCATGTGATGCGGGAAGAGTATCGGTAAATGACAAGGTCGTGAAGGCTTCATATGATGTTAAGGTCGGCGATATAATCGAAATAGCATTCGGAAATAAGACGGTTCGTGCCGAAGTAACCATGGTAGCCGAAACCACAAAAAAAGAAGATGCAAAGGAAATGTATAACATACTTTAATTACCGAAGGCATATTATATTCTATATAAGTTTCCTGTCCGGAGGATTATATGGGTGAAAATCAATATGCTAAAAATCACAAACTTTCCTTGGATAACAGAAAAAAAGCAGCTATATACGGAATAAACAATGTGGATTCGTTTGATACCGATGAGGTTGTACTTGTTACGGAAGCCGGAATATTAACCATAAAAGGTAAGGATTTACATGTTATCAGACTTGATGTGGATAAGGGAGAGCTGGAAATGGCCGGTACTGTTGACAGTATGGTTTATTCCGAAAATCATAATGTAAAAAAGACGGCTTTGGGTATATTGGGGAGATTGTTCAAATAAATGTCTCAAATTATTTATTCCCAGAGTGAAATGTTTTTGGCAAGTCTGATAATGGGTATCGGTATGGGTTTTACATATGATGTACTGCGAAGTATCAGAAAAAATATAAAACATTCGGATATCTTTGTCGGGTTAGAAGATATGGTATATTGGCTTGCCTGGACATGGATTTTTTTGGAAAATATCTTCAGATATAATGACGGAAGTTTCAGAATTTATATTTTTATTGTTGCGGCTGCCGGATTAATCATCTATAAAAACACTATAAGTAGGGGTGCGTTTTCGCTCCTTAACTATATCTTGTGTCTTGCTGAATTTATCGTTGAAAAACCTAAGAAAATGTTGAAAAATGGCTTAAAATGGTATAAAATTAACTTATCTATTTTTAGATTTTTTAATAATAATGAGAAGGAAAAGGATGTTTATAAAACATCCGGTAAAATGGGTAATGAGCACAAGAAGAAGGAGAAAAAAGTCAACAAGAAGACAGTCTAGGGTTGCAAGTATTTTTATTGTAGCTGCTGTTTTATTTGTATGTACCATATCGGCTTTTAAAGTAAAAGAACTTCGTGCTCAGGGCAGGGAGCTTGCTTATGCCGAATCCGTTTTGGAACAGAAGATAGAAGCAGCAAAGCAGGAGAACGAAGTTTTACTTGCACAGCAGCAATATATGCAGACTAACAAATACATAGAAGATGTGGCTAAGGATAAGCTGGGATTGGTATATCCGGATGAGATAGTTATAAAGCCGCAGGAATAATTGATTTGACTTTTAACCGCTTCGAAGATATTCGGGGCGGTATTTTTTTGTCAACAAATATGATATAAATGCTACGGGTTTTGACAGCAAAAATATTTCCTTAAGGATATAATCTTTAAGCTGATACGGGTTTAACGTATTTATGCGATATCGGTATTTATGGTTTAAAGTCGGTTATGAAATGTGTCGGAGGCATGAGGTTGATATGATTTTTAAAGATAAGCTTAAAGGTTTCGGTTTTGCTGTTGTGGCTTTTTTGGTCGGAAATGCATTTGTTTATGGTATTAATCCTTTTATTATCGGTTGCTTTGCCGCAATATGTCTTGCGGGAGAAAATGCATGGCTTAGTTTTGCCGCCGCAACTGCCGGATTATTTGTCGGCGGGTCGGTATATGAAGCATTGCGTTACGGAATATCAATGCTTGTAGTGTGGATAATACTCGGATTTAGGGATTCGATTAACATAAGAGGTAAAAATATACTTTCCGCTTTAATTGTAAGCGGGATAGTTGCAATAGCGGAATTTACATCGGGATTGATTCCGGGAAGCGATATGGATTATTTTAATATTGGGGTAATGTCGGTTATGACATTTGCCGCAACGGTTGTTTTCTTAAAGGGAATCCAAGGAATAAAAGACGATCCGCTATGCATAGTTACGGATAATGAAACCGCTTTCGGGGTGCTGGCTTTGTTTTCGGCCTTGCTTTACGGGGTACCTTTGAGCGTTGGAAGTATAATTGTTGCTCAAAGTTTTTTTGTATTTATGATTTTGTTTACATGGTATAAATTCGGATTTGGGATCGGTCTTGTGTGGACTGTTATTTCAAGTGCTATTATGGGCGTTAAAGCAGGTAGTACCGCATATCTTTCCGCATTTTTAGTTATTGTGCTTTCGGCTTATGCCCTGCAGATATTTATTGACGGCGGAAGGCTTATGCAGGTTGCGGTATTCCTTTTAGTTTATTATGCGGTGGGTTTTGTCCGTTACGATATGCTTTTGTCGGATGACGGAATCAAAGCACTTTATTCGGCATTACTTGTATTTATGCTTGCACCTTCAAAATTGCTTTTAAGGGTTGATGAAAGAGCAGGATATTATGATCCCGAAAACTCTCCGGAGTGGGGAAGGCTTGTTGTAAACCGGGTCAATACATTGGCGGATGCTTTTAAGCGGATTGAATATACATTTGCCGGCGAGGCGGGCTCGGGAATAGGATTTAATGATGTGGGCGGAATTATAGAAAATTTTACTAATCGGCTTAATGAAGCCGTGCCGATGAAAAAGACCATAGAAGCTGCTATAGTCGAAGAGCTTTCAGCTAAAGAAGTTCTTGTGAAGAACATTTTGCTGATTAAAAACCGAGATGAAAGATATGAGGTTTATATAAATGCGAGAGTCAGGCGCGGAAGACTTGTGGCGGCCGATACCGTACGAAAAATCGTTGAGGATAAGATGAAGGTAAAGCTTATGCTTAAGGATGAAAGCAGAAGTATTGTCAGCAGAAATTATGACATGATTTGTCTTATCGAAAAACCTGATTTTAAATGTAAAACCGCCGTAAGAAGACTAAGTCGATATGAGGACGAGATATCGGGTGATAACTTTTATATAGGAGATATACCGAACGGTCAAAAACTGCTTCTTATAGCTGATGGAATGGGTAACGGGGAAAAAGCTTCAAATGACAGTATAAGACTTATTGATACGCTTGAGGAATTGTTAAATGCGGGCTTTGATAAAGATATTTCGATAAAGATCGTTAATTCTTTCCTTGCGGAAAAAAATAAAGGGGAAAGATTTTCTACATTGGACATGCTTATAGTAGATCTTTACACGGGCTACGGAAGAATTTACAAACAGGGTGCGGCCACAACATTTGTAAAAAGAGGAGAATGGATAGAATATATAAAATCAACATCGCTGCCTGTCGGGATTACGCCGGACGCAGCCTGTGAAAAATGCATGAAGAAGTTCTATTCGGATGATATGATAGTTATGGTCAGTGACGGACTTTTGGAAAGCATTATATTTGAAAACAAGGAAGACTATATGAAGGAGCTTATGCTTAATAATAAGGCTTTTGAGCCGGACGAGATGGCAGACGAAATTATAGAAAATGTTAAAAGCCTTTCCGGAAACAGACTTAAGGATGACGCCACCGTAATAGTATGCAAAATTGTTAAAAGTTTGTGACGGGACTATACTTTAAGCGCCTGTTATGTTATTATTTTACAATGGTTTTTTATATATAGCGGAGCATTTATACATATGAAGATTTTTGAAAAAAAGATATACGGATTTATAAATGAATATAAGATGCTTAAAGAAGGCGAGAAGGTTATCGTCGGATTATCCGGCGGTGCCGATTCGGTCTGCCTTCTTTATGTGTTGAAAAATCTCGGCATGAAGCCTGTGGCTGTTCATATAAATCATATGATAAGAGGCGAAGAGGCCGATAACGACGAAGAGTTTTGCAAGGCTCTCTGTGAGAAGCTTGAAGTGCCTTTTAAAGCATATCATAAGGATATTAAGGCTTACGCGGCTGCGGAGAAAATGACGGTTGAGGAAGCCGGCCGCAGATTCAGATATGAATGTTTCGAAAAAGAAAGAAAAGAGTCGGGAGCAACCAAAACGGCTGTTGCCCATAATAAAAACGATCTGGCGGAAACGGTTATATTTAATATGACACGCGGAAGCGGATTAAACGGGCTGGCGGGTATAAAACCCGTAAGAGATAATATTATAAGACCTTTGCTTGATGCAAAAAGAAGTGAGATAGAAGAATATCTTAAGGAACTCGGACAGGATTTTAAGACCGATTCCACAAATCTTTCAAAGGATTATGACAGAAATAAGATTAGACATATAGTTATTCCGACTTTGCTAGAGCTTAATGCCGGTGCGATTGAGCACATTTGCGAAGCGGCAAAGGATTCCGAGGAAAGCTATAATTATATAAAAGAGATTTCGGACGCTGAGCTTGATAAGTATACCGACAAACAGGCTATGAAAATAAACGGTGACGGATGCGTAGTGCTTGAAACCTCCGGCTTGAAAAATGAAACAAAGCTGATAAGAGAACATATTATTCATGAAGCAATAGCACTTGCTGCAGGAAGAAAAAAGGATATAACCAGAAGACACATTTACGATGTGGAAGCACTTTTGGATAACGAAACCGGAAGCAGTGTAAACCTTCCTTACGGTTTAACAGCAAGAATAAGCTATGACAATTTGATTATATCGGTTTTAAGTCATAAGACGGACGGATTATATAAAGAAATAGAAGCCGGTGTGACGGAAGAAAAAACCGTTATCAGGATAAATGACGATGAAACCCTGGAGCTTTGGACCGAAAAAAGGGATCCGGATACGGTAATAATAAAAAATGACTATACTAAAATGGCTGATTATGGTAAAATAAAAGATACTCTATGTATAAGAAACCCTATGGAAGGGGATTATATAGTAATTGACGATAAGGGAAATACTAAGAAGATTTCCAGAGTTTTTATCGACAATAAAATAGACAGAGAAAAAAGAACTTCGTGGCCTTTGATTGCCTGCGGAAATGAAATCATATGGGCAGTAGGTTTAAGATACAGCGAAGCTTTTAAAGTAGATGATACTACGAAAAAAATATTGTATATGAAATACCAAAGAAAAGGAGAGTGATACAATGGAGAAAATCGGAGTTTTAATCAGCGAAGAAAAAGTAAATGCAAAGATTGCCGAGATGGCTGAGAAGATTAGCCGCGAATATGAGGGAAAAACCGTACACCTTATCGGTGTATTAAAGGGCAGCGTGTTTTTTATGTGTGAGCTTGCAAAAAGAATTACATTGCCTGTAACACTTGATTTCATGTCAGTAAGCAGCTACGGAAACGGAACCGCATCTTCGGGAGTCGTAAAGCTTATAAAGGATCTTGATGAGAGCATAGAAGGAAGAGAAGTTATACTGGTTGAGGATATTATGGATTCGGGAAGAACTTTATCCTATCTTGTAAAGATATTGAAGGAAAGACATCCGGCAAGCTTCAAGGTAATCACTCTTTTGGATAAACCTTCAAGACGTGTGGTTGAAATTGAGCCGGATATGACTTGTTTTGAAATTCCGGACAGATTTGTAGTGGGCTACGGCCTTGATTGTGCACAAAAATACAGAAATCTGCCGTACATCGGCGTTATCGAAGAATAAATCTTACTATACGGATAAGGAAAGGAGCGAAAAATGAAAAATAGCATGAGGAGAGGACTTGGATTTTATCTTATATTATTTTTTATAGGATTTTGTATAGTACTCTGGTTGCAAAGTAAGAGTCAGTCAACGGATACTGACTATACTATAGATGATTTTAAAAGTGACATAAACGAACAGCTTATAAGTCAGGTAGAAATTTACCAAAACAGCGAAATACCAACAGGTAATGTTGAGGTAACATATACAAGCGGAGGAACAGTAAAGTTTTACGTTTCCGATGTAAATGTTATTCAGGATATAGTTCTTAACAGAAAAGGCGGAATGGTTGAAATGAGTCTCTATGATGTACCGAGACAGAGTGCATTTTGGACCTGGATGCCTGTTATAGTGGGAGTTGTACTTCTGGTAGTGCTTATGGTTATCCTTATGGGCGGCGTAGGCGGAGGTGCCGGAAGCGGCGGCAGCAGCGGCAGAGTTATGAACTTTGGCAAGAGCCGTGCACGTATGATGACCGAAAAGGATCAGAAGCTTACATTTAAAGATGTAGCGGGACTTGAAGAAGAAAAAGAGGACATGGCTGAAATCGTTGACTTCCTCAAGGAACCGGCAAAATATAACGAGCTTGGTGCAAGAATACCAAAGGGTGTACTTCTTGAGGGCCCTCCGGGAACAGGTAAAACATTACTTGCGAAGGCTGTTGCGGGAGAAGCGGGCGTTCCGTTCTTCTCAATATCAGGTTCGGACTTTGTTGAGATGTTTGTCGGTGTCGGTGCATCCCGTGTAAGAGACTTATTTGAAGATGCAAAGAAGAATTCACCATGTATAGTATTTATAGATGAGATAGATGCGGTAGCAAGAAAGAGAGGTTCCGGTCTCGGAGGCGGACACGATGAACGTGAGCAGACACTTAACCAGCTCCTTGTTGAGATGGACGGTTTCGGAACCAATGAGGGAATCATAGTTCTTGCGGCAACCAACAGAGTTGACATACTCGATCCTGCTATACTTCGTCCGGGACGATTTGACAGAAAAGTACTTGTAGGAAGACCGGATGTAAAGGGTAGAGAAGAAATACTTAAAGTACATGTAAGAAATAAAAAGCTTGCCGATGACATAGATTTACATGAGCTTGCAAGAACAACCGCAGGATTTGCCGGAGCGGATCTTGAAAACCTTATGAACGAGTCGGCAATAAGCGCAGCAAGAAACAACAGACCTTATATTACCAAGGATGATGTTGACAAGAGCTTTATCAAGATAGGTATCGGCGGTGAGAAAAAGAGCCGTCTTGTACCTGAAAAGGAAAGAAAGATTACGGCATATCACGAATCGGGTCATGCAATACTTTTCCACCTCTTAAGCGAGGTAGGACCTGTAAGACTTGTTTCTATTATACCTAACGGAAGAGGTGCAGGCGGATACACCATGCCGCTTCCTGAAAATGATAACGTATTTAACACAAAGAAAAAGATGCTTCAGGATATACAGGTAAGCTTCGGCGGAAGAATTGCCGAAGAGCTTATATTTGACGATATAACCACCGGTGCTTCACAGGATATCAAGCAGGCAACCGAAACAGCTCGTGCCATGGTTATCAAATACGGTATGTCAGAAAAGGTCGGCCTTATAAACTATGAGGTTGATAACGGTGAAGAAGTATTCCTCGGAAGAGACTTGGGACACTCAAGAAACTACAGCGATAAGATGGCAAAGACCATTGATGAAGAAGTAAGAAAGATAATTAATGAGTGTTATGACGAAGCAAAGAGAATAATTACCGAAAATATGGATGTTCTTCACAAATGTGCTAACCTTCTTCTTGAGAAGGAAAGAATCGAAAGAGAAGAGTTTGAGGCACTTTTTAGTGCTGAATAGACAACATGCACAAAAAATGGTGGGTTCATTTAGTGATATTTTTAGCACATTGTATAGTGTGATGCGCAAATTGCACAAAAAAAACAGCAAAAAAAATTTAAACTTGGATACACTTTTTCAAACCATTTGCTATAATATACTTGTAACCCCCAATACATTATATAGTTTTTTGCTACACCCCATAAGTAACAAAATACCTTCTCCGAAGAGGACAGTCGTTCGTTGACTGTCCTCTTCTCCTGTTTGGAGATAGGCGGGTTGGCGGGGATTGGTCTTTTTTCTTTAGTTGTTATCTGAAATAGTCTGAAAGGTTGATTTACACCATTTTTACACCACTTTTGATTAATAAATGATGGTTCATACCGTTTTATACTGAAAAATGCAACATATGTTTTATATAATAATATAGGATTATATCTGAAATATGAGTGATGAAATATGATTACAAAAAATGCATTATGATTGTGTTGGGAAATTTAGGTTGTTTAAATCATCAATAATCTGTTGGATGTGTGCAATCTGTTCTGTTGTTAAATAAGAAACATCTATTATTTTTCTGCTTGTATCTAATTCTAAAAGAAAATCAACCGAACAATGAAAGAAAACAGCAATCTGTTTTACCAGTTCAACAGATGGCTGAATATTATCGTTTTCCCAATTGCTTACAGATTGCTTTGTTACATTTAAAGCGCTTGCTAGTTCAACTTGAGATAAACGATTTGCTAATCTTAATTCTTTTATTCTTTCTCCAAGCATTTTTACACCTCCAACTTACTATATACAATACTAAAGTATTGACAAAATTGACAAAATACAAAAGTATTGCTATAATTGACCTGGTTTTTTTATAAACATGAATGATAATGCTGATTATTTATATGGGGGTGTAAAATGGCCTTAATAGAGTGTCCTGAATGCGGAGGAAAAGTATCAGATAAAGCACCAGCTTGTATTCATTGTGGGTTTCCTTTAAATGAAAAAAAGAATAAAAAATTTTGTCCTTATTGTGGTAAGGAAAATAATGATACAAGTGATTTTTGTGTTTATTGTGGAAAATCATTTATTCAAGTTCAAGATAGTGCCCCTATTGTTTATGAAGAAGATAGGTTAACGTCTATAAAAGATATAAATGATTTAACTAATGAAAATGAAATGCTTAAATTAGAACGTCAAAAAGTTGAATTAGAAAGAAAACAGTATGATTCAATGGCAAAATGTCCTAAGTGTGGAAGTGTTTCTTTAGCTGGAGGCAAAAAGGGATTTGGGGTTGGAAAAGCAGTAGCTGGTGCAGTATTAGCTGGAGGAATTGGTTTACTTGCCGGAGGAATAGGAGCAAATAAAACTTTAGTCACATGTATGAATTGTGGCTATAAATTTAATTTGTAGGAGGATTTTATGAAGTATTGTGTTAAATGTGGTAATTTAATGGATGATGATATGATGTTTTGCTCTAAGTGTGGAGCAAAATCAGAAATCATATATAATAACAGTAATAAACTTAATGATAAGTTAGATGAATTAAAACAGTATAATATATGTATAAAAAATCTTTCATGGGAGAAATGTACAAAGGATAAAGATTATTTTGGTAAATTATTCGGAAATAAAGATTATATTGAACAAGATTTAAAAAAACTTATTGATGAAATATTAGAATGTATTTCTGAAAATAATCATGATGAGGTTATTGATAAACTATATACAGTGCTGTTTGATAAATGTATAGATCTTATGAAAACTACAAAAAAACAGTATGATGATACAAAAGAATTAGATGAATTCAAAAGTCAAATAATAATTGCCGTAAAAAGTGGGCAGATGAGCAGAGAAAAGGGAAATGCTATTTTACAAAAAATAGATGATCCATATTATATTTTAATCAGTACAAATTTTTTGTATGTTGGTGAAATTATAGATAAAATTGATAAGTATGAGATTTTTTTGAATGAGGTATTTAGGAAAAAAATATTAAACTTAATAAGTGATTATTCTAAAGCGTTTGAGGCACTTATTAATAGAAGAGCAAAATTAGGAATGGGTTTTGGATTCGGGGCTGCAAAGGAAAATTTTGGCCAATTTTATTTTAAAATAATGCAGGGACTAAGAAAAACAGATTTACAATTAATTAATGAAGACGGATGGACAAGATTAAAAGAAATATACGAAAGTTATGGTTGGGAGGATGAGGCAAAACTAATTAATCCATATCTTATAGATGCAAAATCTGAATTGTTACATTTAGCAGATGAATTTGAGTCAAAATATTGGAATGAACATCCTGAAAAAAGTAAAGAAAAAGATGGTATGATTGGAAAAATAGATGAAATAAATAAACAAATAGTTGAACTACAGAAAGAAATTTCTATGGAGGATAACAAAAAGTCAAATCATAAAAAAGAACTTGAAGAATTAAATGATAAAGAATCTAAAATCAACAAGAAAATAGAAGAATTAGAGAAAAAAATATTTGGCAAGAAAAAAGCACAAGAAGAAGTAAATAATTTAAAAATTGATTTACCAGAA
>JAFSZR010000013.1 GCA_017459135.1 Lachnospiraceae bacterium
GTCGCTTGATTCGTCGGATCCGGGTAAGATTGATATCCGTCAATGTTGTGAGATGGTGGATATGTTTTTGGACAGAGGATTTGATTATTTTGATACGGCGTGGATGTATTGTAATTTTAAGAGTGAGGAGGCCGTAAAGGATATTCTTACAACAAGAATTCCGAGAGATAAATATACGGTTACCACAAAGCTGCATTCGGGATTTATTTCGTCTAAGGAGGATAGGGATAAGATATTTAACGAACAGCGCAGAAAAACAGGACTTGATTATTTTGACTATTACTGGGCTCATGATGTCAATGCTCATTCGATAGAAACCTATGACAGACTGGATGTATGGAAATGGCTTGAGGACAAGAAGAAAGCCGGAGATGTGCGTCATATAGGTTTTTCGTATCATGACGGACCGGAACTACTTGATAAGGTTTTGCAGGATCATCCGGAGGCTGAATATGTACAGCTTCAGATTAATTATCTTGACTGGGACAGTCTTGGTGTAAGATCAAGAGAATGCTATGAGGTTGCTACAAAGCACGGAAAGCCTGTTATAGTCATGGAGCCGGTTAAAGGCGGAACTCTGGCAAATGTGCCGGAGGCGGCAAATAAGCTTTTTAAAGACTATGCACCAAATGCGTCAATACCTTCATGGGCAATAAGATATGTGGCAAGTCTTGATAATGTATGTATGGTACTCAGCGGAATGAGTAATATGGAGCAGCTTGATGATAATACTTCATATATGAAGGACTTTGTACCGTTAAATGAAGAGGAATACGGCATTATTAAAAAAGCCGTAAATATTATTAACGGTGGAATAGCCATACCGTGTACGGGTTGTGCATACTGTGCTCCGGGCTGCCCGATGAATATAAATATACCGAGATATTTCTCGCTTTATAATGCAGAGATGCAGGAGATAGAATCAAAGGGATGGACACCGCAAAATGAGTATTATGATAATCTTACCAAGGAATTCGGTAAGGCAAGCGCATGTGTAGGATGCGGACAGTGTGAGGGAGTTTGTCCACAGCATCTTCCGATAATTGAAAATCTAAAGCTTGTAGCGGATAAATTTGAATAGTATAACAGGAGGGTATTTTATGATAGAAAGAAGTTTGGTACTTAAGCAGGTTACTTTGGGAAAAAGAATAACTATAAAATCAATTGTTTCGGTTGCACTTATAGCATTTGCAGTCATACTTCCGCAGCTTGTTCATCTTGCACTCGGACAGCCGGGCGGTGTCAAGTGGCTTCCTATGTATCTTCCGGTGCTCTTGGCTGGATGTCTGGTAGGACCGGTTTTTGCAACTGCGGTAGGTATTTTTTCACCGGTGGTAAGTTATTTGATAACTTCAATGAACGGAAAGCCGATGCCGGTTGTTGAGAGACTGCCTTATATGATGGTTGAACTTTTTGTATTTGCCTTTGTTGCAAGTCTCTTTTCAAAAAAAATATATGAAAACGGATTATGGGCATTTCCTGCAGTTATACTTGCTCAGATTTCCGGAAGAGCGGTTTTTCTTGGAATGGTAGCAATATTCGGTAAAGCTGCACCGTTTAAAGTAAATATAATCTGGGAACAGATAAAGACGGGTGTTCCGGGTCTTTTGATTCAGGCTGCCGTTGTACCGGTATTAATAATTATTATAAGGCATTTTATTGTTAAAGAAGAGGAATGATATGGTAAATGATTTAGAACGTGATATGGAATGTGCCAAAGCAGGTCTTTTGGGGCATTCCATATGCCTTTGTAAGGGTGAAGTGATCATAACAGACGACAGAAGGGGAATATCTCCGATGATGGCGTTTATTTCCGAAGACAAAGATTTAAAGGGATATTCCGCAGCCGATCTTATTGTGGGTAAAGCGGCCGCAATGCTTTTTGTTAAGGCCGGCATAAAAAACGTATTCGGTAAAGTTATGTCAAAAGCAGGTAAGGATTATCTGGATAGACACGGTATACCATGTTCATATGATGAGCTTACCGACAAAATTATAAATCGTGCCGGAACAGATATATGTCCTATGGAAAAGACGGTTAAGGAATTAGAGGATGCAGAAGAAGCTTATATTGAACTTCAAAAAAAGCTTACTTCCTCTTCAAAAAA
>JAFSZR010000200.1 GCA_017459135.1 Lachnospiraceae bacterium
CATCTGAAATACGATGTATTCAGATGGTTTATTTGTCATGCACTTTTTTACTGAATCAAAAAATCTTCAAAAAGTACTTGACTGTTTATAGTTTGTCACCTCGATTTCTTTTTTGTATTGATTTATTTTTATACTCAATTAAATTATTTAATGATGTAGGGGGCATTACCCCTGTTTGAATCAGCCGTCTGAACGGCATTGTTAACAGTTGCACCTTGAAAATTGCATATTTTGTAGTTTTAAGCTGATATACTGCTCACCGCCTGATATTTGTGGCTATCCTGCCGCATTTTCTTATGCTATCACCGGATTTGGGCTCGGTTTATGGATGATGCGGAGATTATGACAGAGCTTACTCTTTTGCCGATCTTCGCAATACACTTATCCTTGTATGGGCAGTTCTGACAGCAGGCTGCCGGAAAGGTGACCCTCATCTGGCCGTTCGCATACGGACCGGTGCAGCTTGTCGGTTCAATTCCTGCCGGGCACTGAATAATGGCAGTTTTCTCTTTGTTCATTACAAAGTCAGCACAGATGTCATTCGCTTTCCGTCCGGTCATGTTTGTTGAAACGATTTGAACATTTTTTCTTTCGGCAAGTTTTTGATTTCCGGGAGTAGGATAAGCGCCATCTGTCGCAATGATAACCGTTTCTTCCTGAGCATCCATCTTTTCGAGAGAATCACTAAGAAACTGACTGTCGCTGTATGTGTTCTGCTCGAACTGATAATCGGTGATCACGGATCCGTTTTCGCCGACGGACTCTTCAAGGTTTGTCACATAGCCCCGATGTTCTTCTCCGGCTTTACTGCGAAACGTAGCATCCGGGTCAGAAGGATTCTGGAGCATGGCAGAATGCATCGTCCCATCTTCGTGAGTTGCAAGCCTCCGGGTGCCCTCATCCACGATTGTCTGCTCATCCATGCAACGTTTGAAGAGAATGTATTCCTCCCAATCCGCGCAGGTATCTTTGCACAACTCAGAAAGGGCGTCAGCATCTTTTAGAAGCGTCAGGCATTTCTCAGAATAGGTGGAACTCTTCGCATAGTAGAAGACTTGGTTGAAATCGTTTGGAGTTACATAATGCTTAAGCTCTTCAGGGAGTTCAGCATTGCCCTCTTTTGAGAGCCGCTTCACAAGGTTGGCTATGCAGGTGTAGATGAGTTCCAGACGGCTTAACTTCTTAATGTTGGAGTCAATCATCATGGAATCCATGCGTCTGGTACGTCCTGTAATCTTCATTACGTGGGCAATCCCTGACGCAAGCGATACGATACAGTTGTGTATAAGATCTATACCGGTCTTCTCGTAATAGAGTACTCGAAACAGTTCCTCGTCGATCATATGAAAGACTTCTTCAGCGAACGGCTTTGCCCATGATTTTTCCAGTGCTTTTTGCTCTCTTTTTGTAAGATGATAAGTAGAATCATCAAGCGTCATCTGCTGCGATGGATTGGTAAAAAATGACATAGCTCCGGCAAAACGCCGGAGCTTATTTTATTCCCTATTGTCGTTATTTTTACGAACACTGACATAAACGATTCTGAATCTTGCGATCGTGACGATCAGGAATCCGATCCCGGCAAGCAACAGGATCAAACCAATCTCGCGATCACCGCTCATAAAGTAAGCCACGCCGCATACGACCAGCACGGCCGTCACTGCGATAACCCACAGGATCGCCGCGACAACGACGGCGATCTTTGCTCCCTTCGGCCAACTCTTTGTACGTTCCGAGCCCGATACGCCTCCGCTCCGTCAGTTATTATCAAGTCCATCAGGCATTCGATTATCAACTCGATCATTTTTTCACCTTGTCTTTGCTTAAAACAGTTGTTTATTATGGTCGAAGAAACTCCTGCAACCTTTCATTATAATTCTTTCCGTGGATCAGCCTTCCGGCAGAATGCTCTCTGAGATATGTAACAGCAGGCGTTCTGTTTACCGTCATAAGATAAAGCGATTTTTCCGATAACTGTTCATTCGACATATATATAACTTCACGATGCGTACCCATAGCCTCCATTGCAATTTCCAATTTCTTAAGAAACTGTTCTCGAGGCTCTGAAAATCTATACAGATACGTAGCTGCATCTTCCCCTGTAAACAACTCCACAGCACAGACCCCTGCACCGAATGAAGCATTCCAATACTGCTCCGGCCGCTTGGTTCTGAAAAGTCCCTTTTCTTCAAACGGTTCGTTCAGCGGCGTATCGCGCAGGGCTTTCTCCCGCATATTTTTTGTCTGCAAGGCTGTTTTTTCCGCCCTCTCGGCGAAAGGCTTCGTGTCATAGCCCATCTTGCCCACCGTGAACTGCTCACCTGTTTGCATCAGGATATGAAAGCTGTATCCGTCTAACCACAAGCGTTCGGTAAAGCATAGCGGGATTCTGATCGCATGACATGTCTGCGGAAGAATACATATCGAATCCAGATAAAGCGCTATCTTCCCGCGACCGCTGCCCTGCGGGATCGTATACTCGCCCTCACAGAGCATGATCTGTTCTTCATCCACAAACAAAGATTCCAGGCTACGATTTCCGAAACAGTCCATTAACTCTTCCCAGAATCCGTCATAGGAGAAGCCCAGCATCGATATCTCAAGTTCCCCTTGTGAGAACGTTCGGATCCTGATCCTGTGATTGATCGGAAGAATGGATTCCACATCGGCATAATCAAGCAACTTGTCGTTAATGCGGATTCCTTCCTTCTCTATAACAATGACTGTTTCATTTCCCGATACCTGTCCGTTGTACTTCATCAGAGCTTCGTTCCGCAACTGCCGCAGAATTTCATACCGGGCTCGTTCTCAAACCCGCAATTCGGGCAGGTGCCGCTCTTTTGCATTGACGACCCGCACTCGCCACAGAACTTCAATCCTAACGCAACCTCTGCTCCGCAGTTCGGGCAACGCTGTGTTCCGAGCGGCGATCCGCAATAATTGCAGAACTTCCCGCTTCCGGCGGGTTTTCCGCACTTCGGACATACAGTGGTCCTGGTCTCAATCTTGCCCTGCCATACGGTTGCAGTTTCAGCCGCTTCGTCTATATTACGACGCATAGCCTGATTTCTCGCCTGAGCCACATAGCTCGCTTCCCTCGGAGCACACTCAGTGCAAAGACCTTCATCCTCATTCCAGCAATCTGCGCATACCCACTTATTACAAGCCGGACATTTCTTAAACAGCGGCTGAACCTCAGCCTGCGCAGAATCAAAGCATCTTTCCTGTTCTCTTCGCCATTCCGGAGACTGATTGCTGAAACGGTCACTTACAAGATCGCTTCCTCGCTCAAGCGCCCATCCGATCTCACCTGCTTTCCCACCCAGAAAGCTTCCGATCGTAGACGCAAACCTGCCTTTTCTCTCTGTTTTTGTGCGGTTTTTGTATGTGCTCGACTCTACAAATGTACTCTTCGCTCCGTTTCCGCAACAATCGCAGTAAAACTCAAACTGAAATCCCGCTTCAGTCGAAAGATCATTATAGTTTCTCGTAAATGAATGTAACATATGTACCTCCTCTTCAGTAAAACCCCACAACAGTACCGATTCTATTATTTTATCATAAAGTCTTTGAAACTTCAAGTTTGGCTCGACTCAAATATGCGATTATCAATGTGCGGTTATTCTACATAAAGGAGTGGGGTTTTGACCCCGATATCATTTAATTTATGTATATTCATACAACATAACTATTATATCATATCAAATTAATCATACCAAATATATTGAAAAAAAAGCATATAATATGTTATATTCGAAAGAACCAAAGAAATCATTTGGAGGCTTTAACAATGTACACATACAGTTTTATGCAATGGATAGCTTTTTTCGCAATATATTGCTTTTTCGGCTGGGTGTTCGAAAGTATATATGTATCAATTGAATATAGAAAGCTGACAAATAGAGGGTTTCTTTACGGACCTGCAATTCCCATATATGGATTCGGCTCCGTAACAATACTCTTTTTTACTGCTCCGTTTAAGGATAATGTTTTACTCACTTTTATTTCGGGAATGCTGGCCGCAACCTTACTTGAATATATTACCGGCTATTTAATGGAAAAAATATTCGGTGTCAGATACTGGGATTACACATATGAACCGCTTAATCTAAACGGATATATTTGCCTTGGTTGTTCACTTATGTGGGGGATGTTTTCCGTGCTTGTTACAAATTATATCCATAATCCGGTGGATCGATTTGTAAAAAGCTTTGACTCGATTACTTTATGGTTGTTTGATATATGCTTTATATTATTTTTCTCGATTGATTTGTATGCGTCGGCAAAAGCTGCATTTGATTTGAAAAAGCTCTTTGCCGACTATGTTGAAAATAATGAATTTGTCCGTAAAATGCAAAAGCGTCTTGATGTTATAATAGCTTTTGCAAATGATGACTACGAAAATTGGCAGAACATGGTTGCCGAAAAGCAAAAAGAATTCGAGTCGGAAATCGACAAGATCAAGAATGGTATTAAAGAATTTACAGACAGGTTTTATAATAAAAAAGAAAAAACAAATCGTCGTATTATGAATGTAATGAAACGTAACCCTGGCATCACTTCCAAAAATCATAATTACGAGATTGAAAAATTAAAAAAATATTATACAAAAAAGGAAAAATAAAAATGGGAAAAGAAAGCTGGAAAGCAGGAAATATGTTATATCCGGTTCCGGCAGTTATGGTAAGCTGTCAAAGGAACGGAGAAAAACCAAATATCATAACGGTAGCATGGGCCGGTACCATATGCTCGGATCCGGCAATGGTTTCAATATCAATCCGATCGGAAAGATATTCATATGACATAATCAAGGACTCGGGTGAATTTGTAATAAATCTGGTAAACACGGACCTTACCCGAGCCTGTGACTGGTGCGGAGTAAGATCGGGACGAGATTATGATAAATTCAAAGAACTTAAGCTATCGGAGTACAAATCGGAATTTATGGCAGTTCCTGCGATAGACGAAAGTCCGGTTAACATTTATTGCAAGGTTAAAAAAATCGAAAAGCTTGGCTCGCACGATATGTTTATAGCCGAAGTAGCCGGCGTAACCGTAGATGATAAATATATGGACGAAAAAGGACGCTTCGATCTTAAAGCCGCCAATCTTATGGCATATTCTCACGGAGAATATTTTTCTCTCGGAAAGAAACTCGGCCAGTTCGGATATTCCGTTAAAAAAAAAGTAAATAAAAAGAAAAAAAGAAGCAACCGCCGATAGCGGTCGCTTCTTTTTTTCTTTATAAATCAATCGACATATCTTCAACCGTGATAGACATCATTTTTCCATCATCATCTATTACAAAACTGAGATATAATTCGCCGTCCTGATATGTAAGTCCATACTCATTTTCATCCGCAGGGTCACCTAACGCTTTTTTTACTTCGTCTAAAGTTGAACCGATTTTTATACCACCGACGGTTGTGCAAAGATTATCGCTCGTAGATTCGCTGTTAAGATTAATCGAGTAAACGATCCCACTTTCGGTAACCTGAACAGTAAATCCATCAAAAGAAAAGGTTTCTATCATACCGGCATCAGGAACACAAGGCTGTGATTTTTCCGAAGGCTTTATCTGGTCGCCAAGCTTTGGAATAACCTCATCCGCTTTGTCGCCGACTCCGAATTCAACTCCGTTATATATAAATCTTGAATTCCCGGCTAATGATGTATCACTTGCTTCGCCTGAATCTCCTGTTTCAACAGTTGTCGCGGAATTTGTGCTGTCAGCCTTTTCTTCATTTTTCTTTCCGCATCCGAATAACGAAGCCATCATTACAGATACAATTCCAAACGTTAATGTTATCTTTTTAATCTTTACAATTCTCATGTTTTTCTCCCCTTCATTTTGAATTATTCTTTAAACAAGCACCTTAAATTGTATCACTAATTAAATTTTTTTCAATATCCAAAATGTTTTCTACTTCCGCTAATCCTGCTCCGGCGACTCCTGTGACTTTTTGTTTAGCTGAATTTCAGGCATAAGATCCTCACTCATTATTTCAAGAGCTTTGTCAAGTGTGGCAAGCTCCTCAGGTGTAAACCTTTCTTCCATACGCTTCATAACTTCCTGTACATAGCTGTTGCTCATGTTATAATACTCGCGATATTTGTCGGTTACAACAAGGTAGCTTTCTCTTTTATCTTCCTTTGATCGTACCTTTTTTACATATCCTTTGGAAACAAGGTTACTTACCTTATATGCCGCATTTGGCGATGACAGATTTGCCACTTTGGAGAACTCGGCTATGGTAGGATTACCAAGAGCGAATATAATCTCCATACAAAAGGTTTCAACAGCTGTAAGCGAAGTTTCTCTGTCTTTAAGCTTTTCAAATGCCTTTTGGTAAAAATGCAGTTTGAACTTCGTATACACTCTTGTAAATGAATCTTCCAACATACCGGCTTCCTCCTTTTAACATCAGTCTCATAATATCATTAGCTTTCGGTAATTGCAAATGTTAATTCACAGGTGGCGGCAACCTTTCCGTCCACGGTAGCGGTTGCACTTCCGATACCAACACTGCCCTTCATCTTCGTCATATGACACTCCAGTTCCAATACATCTCCCGGCTCGACACGTGCTTTAAATCTTGCACTTCTGATACCTCCGAATAAAGCAATCTTTCCCTTGTTTTCCGGAAGTGAAAGTGCTGCAATAGCACCTGTCTGAGCAAGTGCCTCTATGATAAGTACTCCAGGCATAACCGGATTACCCGGGAAATGTCCCAAAAATTGCATTTCATTTGCGGTAACACATTTTATTCCCCTTGCCATCTCTCCCGGCACACATTCCGTTATTTTATCAACCAATAAAAAAGGATACCTGTGTGGAAGAATTTCCTGTATTTGCTGTGAATTTAATTCCATTAATTTTCTCCTTTTCCTATGCTTCAAACTTCTTAAATACTACAGATGCGTTGTGACCTCCAAATCCAAGTGAGTTTGACATAGCATATTCAAGTCTTACATTTCTTGCTTCATTAGGAACTATATCAAGGTCGCATTCTTCATCAAATTCTTTATAGTTTATGGTTGGCGGCACGATATCATTTTGAACCGAAAGTGCGGTAATAATTGCCTCTACGGCACCGCTTGCTCCAAGCAAATGTCCTGTCATGGATTTGGTTGAGCTTACCATAAGCTTACCGGCACTCTCACCGAAAGCCTTTTTTATGGCAAGTGTTTCACTCTTGTCATTTAAGCTGGTCGAGGTTCCGTGAGCATTTATATAACCTATTTTATCAGGAGTGATATTTGCATCCTCGATTGCAAAACTCATGCACTTTGCTGCCGCGCTTCCGTCTGCCAAAGGTGCGGTAACATGATTTGCATCACAGGTTGCACCATATCCCACTATCTCACAATATATCTTTGCTCCTCTTTTAACTGCATGCTCATACTCTTCAAGCACAAGAGCACCTGCACCCTCGCCCATTACAAAGCCGCTTCTTTCCTTATCAAAAGGAATGGACGCTCTTTCGGGATTATCGGTAGTATTAAGAGCCTTCATAGCTGCAAAACCGCCTATACCAAAAGGCGTGATACTTGCTTCGGCACCACCGCAGAGCACTACTTCCTGATATCCGTCTCTTATTTGTCTGAAAGCATCTCCTACTGCATTTGTACCGCCGGCACAGGCTGTAACGGGACATGTACACATTCCGTGAAGGCCGAGCTTAATAGCTATATTTCCGGCTGCCATATTTGCTATACTGAGTGGAATAAAATGCGGTGACACTCTTTCGAATCCTTTTTCATTTCCTCTTTCACACTCACGCTGAATGGTTCCAAGTCCGCCGATACCGGATGAGAAGATAATTCCGCAACGATAAGCATCTTCATTTTCTATTTTAATATCCGAATCTTCAAAGGCTTCCATAGCCGCAATGGTTGCAAACATGGTAAACTCGTCCATCTTTCTTATTTCAGATTTGTCAAGACGCTCCTCCGGTTTTAAATCCTTTACCTCAGCGGCAAGAGTAACCTTATTACCGGTTGTATCAAATTTGGAAATAGGTTGTATACCGCATTTTCCGGACTTAACCGATTCCCACATATCTTTAATATTATTTCCTACAGGTGTGACTGCTCCAAGTCCTGTAATCACAACTCTTCTCATATAACCATTCCTCCATCTACATTTATAACCTGTCCCGTTATGTAACGGGAATTATCTCCTGCAAGAAACTCAACTACTGCTGCCACATCATCAGGTCTTCCCATTTCCTTAAAAGGAATCGAATCACAAATTGTAGCTTTAACATTTTCAGGAAGTGATGCTGTCATATCCGTTTCAATCATACCCGGTGCGATTGCATTTACTCTTATCTTTCTGCTTCCGAGTTCTTTTGCAAGTGACTTGGTCATACCGATGACTGCCGCCTTACTTGCAGAATAATTAACCTGACCGGCGTTACCGGTAAGTCCGACTACAGAGCTCATATTAATTATGCTTCCTGTTCTTTTTCTGAGCATAATCCTGGAAACTTCACGCATCATATAAAAGCTTCCCTTAAGATTTACATTTAACACGCACTCAAGCTCTTCATCCTTCATGCGCGGTAGTAAATTGTCTTTCGTTATACCCGCATTGTTTACGAGTACATCCACGGTTCCCAAAAATGCTGCCGCTTCACTTACAAAGCTTGCACATTTTTCCGAATCCGATATATCAAACTTTAAGGCAAGCACCTTCGCTCCCTCATATTCGCAAAGCTTTACGGTTTCGTTTGCTACCTCATCATTTGATTGATAATTAAATGCTATATTGTATCCAGCCTTCGCAAGTCTTATACAGATTGCTCTGCCTATACCCCTGCTGCCTCCGGTCACTATTGCGCCTTTTCTTTCTTCCATATTATCCAGTCAAATCCGGATTATATAAGACCCGGATTTTCTCCTTTCTTTTTCGAAAAAAAACATCATTTTATCCAAATATTTTTTACTTATATATTCAATCAAGCTACTGATTTTGTTCCAGAACTTTTTTAAGATCTTCAACTGTCTCAATACTCATTATTTTTATCTCTTTTGAAAGAGCCTTACTCATTTTATTCATAAAGCCCGAAACAACCTTACCCGGTCCTATTTCTATGAAGCAATCGATATCTTCATCAAGAAGCTTCTCGATATTTTCCTCAAGTCGTACGCTGCTTTGAACCTGTTTAATTAGTAGCTCATTGATACTATCTTCAGCCTTATAAAAATCTCCCGTAGCATTTGACATAACGGGTATCCTGAGACTCCTAAAAGGATGAGCTTCAAAATACTCCTTAAGGGCATCTCCGGCACTTGCCATATATTTCGTATGGAAAGGTCCGCTTACATTTAATTTAATGCATCTTTTTGCACCCTTTTCCTTGAGTGTTTCTTCTACATTGTTTACAGCCTGCTCATCTCCGCAGATTACGGTCTGACCCTTGCAATTGTAATTGCTGACTGTTACATAACCATCCCCGCTGTATGAGTCGCATACTTCTTTTATCACATCACTGTCAAGTCCGAGAACCGCACTCATCTTGCACAACTTACCTTCGGCTGCTTTTTGCATAGCTGCACCCCTGAATGCTGTGAGCTTAACGTACTCCGTATTATCAAAAGCTCCTGCCGCATATAAGGCACCGTATTCACCCAGGCTTAAGCCCATTGCATAAGAAGGTGTTATTCCTTCCTTAACAAGAATATCAGTTACGCCTGCTGCAAAAGCCGCCATACATGCCTGTGTATTTTTTGTATCAGAAAGCTCTTCAAGAGGGCCTTCATGCATAAGCTTTTTTATGTCAATACCGACATCAAGACTGTCTATATATTCCTTATAAGAAGGATATGTTTCGTAAAAATCTTTTCCCATTCCTACCTTTTGACTTCCCTGTCCTGCATATAAAAATGCCCATTTCATTTTACTTACCTATCCTTTCTCTTAAATCAAGATACTCGTTATACATACTGTCGAGAACCTCTTTTACGCTTCTTATTTCTTTTATCTGTCCGACTACCTGACCGGCCATTACCGATCCTGTTTTCATATCACCGTCAAAGACAGCTCTTCTTAATGAACCAAGTGTAAATTTCTCAAGTTCTTCCTTACTTGCACCTGCCTTTTCATGCTTAATGTAATCTCTTGACATCTGATTTTTTATTATTCTTACAGGTACTCCGCTGATTCTTCCTGTAACAACCGTTCCGTTGTCCTTGGTCTTTATCAGCTGATTCTTATAATTCTCATGTATCGGACATTCATTTGTTGCAAGAAGTGCCGTTCCTATCTGCACACCGATTGCACCAAGTGCAAACGCGCAAAGAAGCTGTCTTCCGTCCGCGATTCCTCCTGCTGCTATAACAGGTATATTCAACTGATCCACAACCTCAGGAACAAGTGTCATAGTAGTCATTTCACCTACATGTCCGCCGCTTTCGGTACCTTCGGCAATTACCGCCGAAACACCGCATCTTTCCATACGTATGGCAAGAGCAACACTCGATACTACCGGAATTATTATCATACCTGCTTCTTTCCACATAGGTACATAGCTTCCCGGACTTCCGGCACCTGTCGTTACAATCTTTACTCCTTCTTCAACAAGGATTTCAGCCATCTTGTCTGTTTCCGGATTCATAAGCATAAGATTAACTCCGAACGGCTTATCCGTAAGGCTCTTGCACTTTCTGATGTTTTCTCTTAACATATCAGCATTCATTCCTCCCGAACCTATAAGTCCGAGTCCGCCCGCATTGCTGACCGCTGCGGCAAATTCACCCGTTGCGATATTTGCCATACCTCCCTGTATGATAGGATATTTAATTCCAAGCATCTCGTTTAACTTCATAATTGTTTTTCCTCCCATAATCTTTAAATACTTGCAAGAATACCGCCATATGTAAGTCCCGCTCCGAAGCCTGCCATAAGACAGGTTTTGTTTTTAAGATTATTTTTATCATCAAGCTCGCTCATAACTATCGGTATACTGGCTGCCGATGTATTTCCGTAGTTTTCGATATTCATATAAAACTTATGCTCACTTCCCGCATATTTTCTCATAACACTTCTTATAATTCTTTCATTTGCCTGATGACATATTACACAGTCAATATCCTCAATTGTCTTATGCGCTGCATCAAGAAGTTCTTCTATTACCTGTGCAAGTGCCTTTACCGCAAACTTGAACACTTCTCTTCCGTTCATTTGAAGATAACGCTCGCCTCCGCCTATTCCGCCGATATAAAGTGCTTCATCATTACCTCTTGTATATTCAACATGGTAGAAGTCTCCGTCATCAAGCTTTATTATCGCAGCACCCGCACCGTCACCGAAAAGTATACAGGTATTTCTGTCGGTATAATCGATAAGCCTTGACAGCTGCTCACTGCCAACCACGAGCGCATAAGGTTTTGAGCTGTCCGAAAGCAATCCTCTTGCCACCGTAAGCCCATATATAAATCCCGTGCATGCTGCAGAAAGATCAAAGCAAAAAACTTTCTCATCAAGTTCAAGTTCTTTTTGAACCATAGCGGCCGTAGACGGAAAAACATGCTCTACGCTTGAAGTTGCTACGACAACCACACCTATTTCGTTTTTATCTATTCCGCTTTTTAAAAGTGCATCTTTTGCTGCATTTACCGCAAGTGTGTTGGTATTTTCTTCACCTTTCACACAACGGTATCTTTGTCTGATACCGGTTCTTTCATATATCCATTCATCACTTGTTTCAACAAGCTTTTCCATATCACTGTTGGCAAGACATTCCTTGGGAAGTGCCCGACCGGTTGCGATAACTTTTATTCCCTTTAATTTATTCATTGTAAAGACCATCCATCTTTCTAAATTTCATATATCTTTCTTTTACAAGAACCTCCGGCTTTTTCTTTTGAAGACTTTTAAGTTCCTCGTAAATCATACCGTCAAGGGTTACAATTAGTTTTTTGTTTTCTCTTATTACGCCGTCAATTATTCCGAAGTTGTAAAGCTCTTGCGCAGTTATTTTCATAATGTCGCATGCTTCCTTTGCTCTTGATGCGTCTTTCCACATAATGCTTGCAAAGCCCTCCGGCGAAAGAATCGAATATACCGCATTCTCAAGCATCCATACCTTGTCGGCAACGGCAAGAGCTATCGCTCCTCCGCTTGAGCCCTCACCGGTTATTATTGATATGACCGGCACTTTAAGGTTACTCATGCAAGCTATGCTTTCCGCAATGGCATTGCTCTGTCCGTTACTTTCGGCCTCCACACCGGGATATGCCCCCGGAGTATCCACAAATGTAATTACGGGGCGATTAAACTTCTCCGCCTGCTTCATGAGCCTTACCGCTTTTCTGTATCCCTCCGGCGAAGCCATTCCGAAGTTGCATTCTATATTTTCCTGTGTGTCTTTTCCTTTTCTGTGTCCGATTACCGTAACCGGTATATCGTGAAATATTCCGATACCCGCTACAATGGCTTTATCGTCCTTGTATAATCTGTCTCCGTGAAGCTCAATGAAATCATCAAAAAGCTCATTTATGTAAAAATCTATATTGGACCGCTTCGCATCTCTTGCAGTCAATAATCTTTCATAGGCCTCCATATTTTTTCCTCACAACTTTTTATTCTTAAGCTCTAAGCCTCATGCATTCTTAGAATTTGAATAATGACATCCCTCATTTTTGTTCTGTCAACTATCGCATCTATCATACCGTGTTCCAAAAGGAACTCTGCTCTCTGAAATCCCTCCGGAAGCTCTTCCCCGATAGTCTGCCTTATAACTCTCGGTCCGGCGAAACATATAAGTGCCTTAGGCTCGGCAAGAATTATATCTCCCAGACTGGCAAAGCTTGCACTTACACCGCCTGTGGTAGGATTTGTAAGACAGGATATAAACAATCCGCCTTTCTCCTGAAAATGTCTTACAGCCGCTGCAGTCTTGGCCATCTGCATAAGCGAAAAAAGACCCTCCTGCATTCTGGCTCCGCCGCTTGCCGAAAAAATAATAAGCGGAAGCTCATCCTTTTCGGCTCTCTCTGCAAGTCGTACAATTCTTTCTCCTACGACGGTTCCCATACTGCCCATAAAAAATCTCGTATCAAATACTCCGATTGCAACTTTTTTATGATCAATTTTTCCGATACCTGTTACAATCGCATCATTCATATGACATTTCTTAGAAAGCTCTTCTCTTTTTTCATCATAATCCGGAAAATCGAGAGGATTCTTGGAAGTCAGTTCCTTATCGATTTCCCTGAATCTTCCCTCATCGCAAAGAGTAGCTATTCTTTCGTATGCCGTAAGGTGATTGTTCTTTTTTTCATTTACTTTCTTACGTGCTTTTTCAAGATTTCTCAAATGTCTTTTTTTTCTTTCAAAAACATCACTTATCAGCATTTTCTCGACCCTCCGCAAGCCATGTTTCTATTTTGACATGTTCTTTTTCATAAAATCCGGTATTGTAATTTCCCTTTATAAACTCAGGATGGTAAGTCAATACATACATAAATCCCAAATTTGTCTCAATACCCTCAATAACCGTTTCCTCAAGAGCACGTCTTAATCTTTTTAAGACCTCGATTCTCGTACGACCGCGAACAATTATTTTCGCTATCATCGGGTCGTAATACGGAGTAACCTCATATCCCGTAAAGAGATGACTATCTACCCTTACTCCGAAGCCCTGTGGAAAATGAAGATAGCTTATTTTTCCCGGTCTTAATGCACATATACGGCACTCCACGGCATGACCTCTTATCTCTATTTCATCCTGCGTTATATCAAGCTTCTGCCCTGCCGCTATCCTTATCTGCTGTCTTATCAAATCAATATCCGTTACGGCTTCCGTTACAGGATGCTCGACCTGGATACGTGTATTCATCTCAATAAAATAATATTTGTCATCTTCATCAAGAACAAATTCAACCGTTCCCGCACTGTAATATCCGCATGCCTTTGCAGCTTTAACCGCCATCCCCGAAAGCTCTTCCCTTGTTTTCTCACTAAGGCCGAAGCAAGGGGTTTCTTCAAGCATCTTTTGATTATTTCGCTGTATGGAACAATTTCTTTCTCCAAGTGAAACTACATTTCCAAACTTATCCGCAAGTATCTGAACTTCGATATGGCGCGGATTAAGTATAAGCTTTTCTATATACATATCCCCACTGGCAAATGCGGTTTCCGACTCTGTTCTTGCTGTTTCAAATCCGGTCTTAAGCTCTTCTTTCTTCCAGACCCTTCTCATGCCTCGACCGCCGCCGCCGGCACTTGCCTTTATAAGAACCGGATAACCGAGTTCGTCCGCAACCTTTTCGGCTTCTTCATAACTGTTTACAAGCTCCTTCGATCCCGGAACAACAGTTACTCCGTTTTCAATCATAAGCTTTCTTGCTGCCTGTTTATCGCCCATCTTTCGAATGATATCCGCAGACGGACCGATAAATTCTATTCCGTTTTCCTCGCATTTTTTTGCAAACTCTGCATTTTCGGAAAGAAATCCGTAACCCGGATGTATGGCATCGCATTTTTTCGAAAGAGCAACCTGAATAATCGCATCCTGATTAAGATAACTCTGACCTGCTTTTTCGGGTCCGATACATACCGAATCATTGGCACCCATAACAGCCAGCGAATCCTTATCGGCAGTCGAATAAACAACAACCGTTTCGATATCCATTTCACGGCAGCACCTTACGATTCTAAGTGCTATCTCGCCTCTGTTGGCAATTAAAATCCTCTTAAACATCTGTCTCTCCCACGGTTATTTAATCTTCATGAGTACCTGATCGTACTCTGCCATCTTTCCGTTTTCAACAAGTATCTTTGTTATGACACCATCCTTTGGTGCTACTATTTCATTCATAAGCTTCATAGCTTCGATAACGCCTATCACATCGCCTTTTTTAACCCTGTCACCCTCGTTGACAAAAGGATCCGCATCCGGTGAAGATGCTCTGTAAAAAGTTCCGACAAGCGGTGCCTTAATATCATCACCGTCAGCCGGGTTTGAATTTATATTGCTTACTGTCGCTATATTTGATGCCACAATTGTATCCGCACCATTACCTGTTGTCGGTGCACTTACAGCC
>JAFSZR010000201.1 GCA_017459135.1 Lachnospiraceae bacterium
ATTCAAGAATAATCGAGGGCTGTATTAAGAATCTTAAGGAATACGGAAATATTATTCTTGAAAACCATATACCGGAATGTCTGGTTTACATCGACAAGCTTCGTATGGAGCAGGTTATCGATAATATAGTCGGAAACTCGTATAAGTACGCGGGAACGGACATACATGTGTCATTTGACACGGTGAAAAACACCTCGGACAAATTAAGTACGGATAACGGATTTGTAAAAATTACAATTCGCGATGAGGGACCCGGAGTTAATGAAAACGATCTGCCGTTAATAATTGAAAAATACTACCGCGGGGAATCCACGAAGGAAAAGCAGGGTTACGGACTCGGAATGTACCTTGCCAATTACTACATGGAAAAGCAGGGCGGTGGTATGGAATATTATAACGATAACGGTTTTGTGGTTGAACTGTTGGTTAGAAAGGTATAAAATAAAAGGTAATACTTTAGTAGCTTGATAGGAAGTGTTGTCATGGATGAAAAAAACATTGTGAAAAAACTTTCACTTGTCGGAATTCTCGGAAATATTGTACTTGCGGCATTTAAGCTATTTGCGGGTATATTGGGTAATTCCGGAGCTATGATTTCCGATGCCGTACATTCGCTGTCGGATGTTTTTGCAACACTTGTGGCGTATTTCGGTGTAAAGATGTCACAGCAAAAAGAGGATGAAAAGCATCCTTACGGACACGAAAGACTGGAATGCGTAGCTTCGCTTATCCTTGCGCTTATTCTTGCGGGAACAGGTGTGGGAATCGGATACGCGGGATTGCGAAAACTGTTTTTGGCAAGAGAATCGATTGAGATACCGACTCTTCTTCCGCTCATAGCTGCAATAGTTTCAATTGTGATAAAAGAAGCAATGTTCTGGTACACTATGTATTATGCAAAGATGCTTGATTCGGCAGCTTTTAAAGCGGATGCATGGCATCATCGCTCGGACGCTATTTCTTCAATCGGAGCATTTATAGGTATAGGTATGGCGAAGCTCGGTTTTCCGATTATGGATCCGATTGCCGGTTTGTTAATCTGTATACTAATATTGAAGGTGGCGTTTGATATATTTACTGATGCGTTAAATAAGATGCTTGATACCTCGTGCGGTGCAGCCATGGAGGCAAAAATCAAGATGTTTGTGCAGGAACAGCCGGGCGTTTGCCAAATAGATTTGTTACACACAAGGCAGTTTGGAAATAAAATCTACGTTGACCTTGAGATTGCAGTAAAACGTGATATATCACTGCTTGACGCGCATGCTATAGCTGAGGACGTGCACAGCAGTGTCGAGAAGGAATTTCCAAATGTTAAGCATGTTATGATACATGTAAATCCTGCCGATGAATAAATGTGAATTGTTTTAGGGGAGTATTCGGACTTGAAAAAGGAGACATAAAAGTATGAAAAGCAAAAAATTATTTGAAAATATAATGCACCTTCTTGTGCATAACAGCTTTTTATTTACTGTTATAATAATGTGCCTGGTACATTTAGGTTTGTTGCTTATATCCTGGTATGCGGGTGTAATGCCTTTGGTTTATGTAAATATAATCAGTGTCATTGTTTACTTGTTTTGCATTTTGTTGTGCAAATTCGGACATATCAAGCCTGTTTATGTGAGCATTCTTCTGGAGGTTACTGCTTATTCAATTATAGCGGTTCACTATATAGGCTGGGAGTGCGCTTCTTACGGATTCTTATTTGCCATAGTTCCTATTATCATATATTTTGGCTGCTTGATTTTTAAGGGTACGCAAAGATGGTATATTGTATTACTTTTAATGTTTAACTTTGCGTTTTATCTTTATTTGTATTTCAGATATTCGGAAGCGACACCTTTGTATGAAGTTTCGTATTTGGCAAAGTCGGTTCTTGTTGTTTTCACGACCTTTGTTATGGTCTTCTCTTGCATATTTTATTACGCGGTATACATTTATTCGGCTGAGTTTGAGATGAATACTCTGGAACAGCAAAATGAGCAGTTGTCGGTTGATGCATGTGAAGATGTGTTGACCAAATTATTAAACAGACGTGGATTTTTGCCGTTGGTCAGCAATCTTATGGACGAAAAGAATTCAAAGCATTTCTGTATAGCATTTTGCGATATAGATAATTTTAAGCGTATAAACGATTCTTACGGTCATGACTGTGGTGATGAGGTTTTAAGACATATTTCAAAAACCATTCAAAAAGAAATGCCGGGTTGTGATATATGCAGATGGGGCGGAGAAGAAATCGTTATCCTTATGAAGGATTATGATTTTTCCAAAGCAAAGCAGAAAATGGAAGATTTAAGAAAATGTATCGAAGCAAATCCTACGGTTTTTTACAATAAGCGTATTGCCGCAACCATTACCATAGGACTTGAGGAAAGCAAGACCGGTTACAATGAACCTGAAGAGGTTATAAAGACTGCCGATGAAAGGATGTATTACGGCAAGCAGCATGGAAAGAATATTTTGATATTTGAGGATATAGAAAATTAAACTGTTTAGTGTTTAGCATAATATGTATAGAATAAAAAAGCAGCTTTCAAGCTGTTTTTTTATAAGTTAAGAAATCGGAGCTGACGTTTTGAAAAAAGAAAGGAAAAAAGAAAGAACATTTATATGGTATTTTGATAAATTGCTGATTGTGGGAACGATTGTAGCAATTGTTGCAGCACTTTACTTTTGGAGCAAGGGCGGAACAGTAATTATGCTGCCTTCTATCGGAGTATTAATAACCTTTAATCTTGTATGGTGTGCGCTTAAGGATTTTAAAGACTGGAGAAAGATTTTTACTAAATTCAAGCTTCCGAACGATAAAGAATATTACAGGATGAGCAGCGATAGTTTTGTCTATCAGGTGAAACTGTATTTGGCGGTGCTTAAGGAAGAATTTTTAAATATCGGAACCGTATTTTTTTTATTGATGATAAAAATATTATGGAACGTTTTTACTTTTGAAAATTTTAGTATGAGCGGATATATGAGCAGAAGCGTGGGATTGGCTGTTATAGGTATAATAACTATTATTACTTTTGCATTTCCTATATTTGCGTACTACATAACCAACGCAATATACAGATTGAGAGTTGTAAGAAAACGTGATTATATAGTCTATCATGCGATAGTGGGCGGAGCCAATTCTTATCATTTGTGGATAAATTATAAAGATAAAATATACGAATATAAATACTATAACTGCGTAGGAATTCGTGCTAAAAATGTACATGATACCGAAGCTATGCTTGTGTTTTTACCGGATTATGTTTATATGTTTCCTGTTAAAAGGCGGGAAAAAGAAGTATAAATTATATAATTTAAACCGACGTTTGAAATTTCGGTACAGGAGGGTGTTTTATGAAGGAAATATCAATTACGGAAGTCGGACCTATAGGTTTAGGACAATGTGAAAACAAGGATGCAGCTACGGGCTGTACGGTAATTCTTTGTACGGACAAGATGCCGGACGGCATGAAAGCGGGAATTGATGTGCGCGGTGGGGGACCGGCATCCAGAGATTCTCAGCTCCTTAATCCGCTTATGGCGGCCGAAAGAGTTCATGCGGTGCTTATCGGTGGCGGAAGCGCATTTGGATTGGGTGCGGCAAACGGTGTAATGCAATATCTTGAAGAAAAGGGTATAGGATTTGACGTCGGAGTTACAAAGGTTCCGTTGGTAGTTCAGTCTGATTTGTTTGATTTGACGGTAGGTGATACATTTGTCAGACCTGATGCAAATATGGGATATGAAGCAGCCAAACTTGCCATGGAAGCACCGAATTACCGCGACGGAAACTATGGTGCGGGCTGCGGTGCTACGGTTGGAAAGGCATTGGGAATGGATTGCTGCATGAAAACCGGAATCGGAAGCTATGCGATAGAAATTGGTGCACTTAAGATAGGTGCCGTAGTTGCACTTAATGCATTGGGTGATATATATGATTATAAGACCGGTAAGCAGATAGCGGGACTTTTGACACAGGATAAGAAGAGCCTTCGCAGTACGGTTGAACTTATGAAAGAGAGTATAGCGCCGGTAGAAAATAAATTCACGGGAAATACTACTTTGGCAGCGGTTATTACAAATGCCGATTTTTCAAAATCACAGCTTTGTAAAATTGCCGGTATGGCTCATGACGGATATGCGCGTTCCATCCGTCCTGTTCACACATCTGCGGACGGAGACAGTATTTATGCTATATCGGTAGGAGAAGTGAAGGCCGATATGGATTTGGTCGGAACGCTTGCTGCGGAAGTTGTAAGCGAGGCTATAATACGTGCGGTGGAAAATGCCGAATCCGCATACGGATTCCCGGCAGCAAAAAGTCTTGCATAGGAAAAAAGGAGTTTTGTAAGCGGTAAGCTTGGAGCATTGATATTAATAGCCGTATATGGTATTCTTGGAATATGGAGTCTGCATGCGGTTAAGCGTTATGCAAAGTAAGGTGTTATTGGTGTTTTGGGGGGATGTTTCATGAGTATACAAAACGGATATTGCATAATATTCATTTGTCTGGCTGTTCTACAGGTTATCTGCGCCATTGTGGCGTTTAAATCCGATAAACCGATAAGTGATTATACCTGTAGATTAAATCTGGCAATTACACTTCCTCTTATAGCAAATATAATGATAATCAGGTCAAACGATATAGGCCTGTCTTATTTTAGTTACTATTTATCTTATATCGGCATGGACATTATTATGGTTTCGCTCATTAATTACACAAACAGTTATTGCAAAGGTGTGGACGAGCATAAATTGGACAGAAAACCATACGTGGGTTATGTGCTGATAATTGCAGATATTGTCCAAATTCTTTTAGGTCCTTTATTCCACCATGTAATGACTATTGAAGTCACCGTACTCGATGAAAGAGATTTTTATCGTGATGTAACGCATATCGGTCTTACGATTCACAGAATCGTTGATTATGTAATCTTTGCGGGTCTTATCATAACCTACATAGTAAGTATGATTAAGACTTCCAAATTATACAGAGAAAAATACAGTGTTATTTTGTATTCGCTTCTTCTGGCAGGTGGGGTACAGTTTGCATTTATAAGTTCACGAATTCCGATTGACCGCTCCCTGCTTGCACACGGCGCTTTTGGGATTGTTGTATTTTATTTTTCACTTTTCCACAGACCGTTGCGTGCCATGGACACATTACTGTCAAATGTCGTGTCCGATATGAATGATGCCGTATTTGTATTTGACAATTCAAACAAATGCGTATGGGTTAATAATCAGGGCTATGCGACGCTGGGAGTGGAGGAAAGCAGTCCGAGAGCGGCCAGTGATGCACTTTTTAATAAGTTTAAAAATATAACAAATAAAGGTGAAAACTGGACAGAAAACAGGGTTATAGACGATCAATATTATATCCTTGAAAAGAAAACGGTTAAGACAGACAAGAAATATCTGGACGGTTCGTTTTTGGTAATTAAAGACGATACGGAACGTCATAATGCCATTGAAAAGGAAATATACGATTCCACCCATGACGCTCTTACGGGATTGTATAATATGTCGTATCTTTATACAAAAATAAAGCACGAGCTTCTTTCTTCGGAAAAGAAATATTATGCGATTCTTATCAATTTTAAAAACATTAAACTGATTAATGAAAACTTCGGCAGAGCGTTCGGTGATGTTGTTCTGATGCGCATGGCCGATTGGTTAAAGGAAAATGTAAAAAACGGAGTATACGGACGTCTGGTGGGAGATACTTTTGGTATTTGTATGCCACAGGAGGATTTCGATGAAGAGTTCTTCCTGAAAGAATTAAGCAACTTTATTATTAAATTCAAGAATATGGAGCACAGAAGCAATATCCATATCGGAGTTTATGATATAAAGGACAAAAATCTTGATGTAAATATAATGTTTGATCGTGCACACCTTGCAATAGTTGATATAGAAGAAAATTATAAGACGGTTATAAAATATTATAACGAACAGCTTAAAAAAGAACTTTTGCAGGAACAGCGCCTGGTTGATGATTTTCCGGGTGCTCTTGAAAACGGACAGATTATGCCGTATCTTCAGCCTATTGCGGATAATGACGGAAAGATTGTCGGAGCCGAAGCATTGGCAAGATGGATTCATTCGGACCTTGGATTTTTGCCGCCGGATAAGTTTATCCCTGTATTTGAAAAAAACGGCCTGATTACGGATTTGGATGAGCATATCTGGAGACAGGTTTGCAAAATATTGGCCGATTGGAAAACAATCAATCCGGATTTGTTTATTTCGATAAATATTTCGCCGAAGGACTTCTTTTTTACCGATGTCGTTTCGGATATAAAACAAATGGTAAAAGAATATGACATAGATCCGAGAAAACTTAGAATAGAAATTACGGAAACGGCAATGATGACGGATTCCGAAGACAGAATTCGCGCCATAAACGATATAAGGTCGGCAGGATTTATCGTGGAAATGGACGATTTCGGAAGTGGATATTCATCACTTAACATGCTGAAAGATATGCCGGTAGATGTTCTTAAACTGGATATGAAATTCCTGTCCGAAGAGAAAAATAATAAGTCTGAAACTATTATTAAAAATATTATTAATCTGGCAAATGAGTTAAATATTATCCCTCTTACCGAAGGTGTGGAGACTGAAGCTCAGTTTACTCAGCTGGCATCTATGGGCTGCGTGTTATTTCAGGGATTTCATTTTGCAAAGCCTATGCCGGTGAAGGAATTTGAGGAGTATTTTCCCTTTGAGGAGACAGCGGACCAGCTTTCCGCCATCCAGGCGGTAAAGCATGACATGGAATCCGGCCGCATCATGGACCGGCTGATCTGCGGGGACGTGGGGTACGGCAAGACGGAGATCGCCCTGCGGGCGGCCTTCAAGGCGGTGCAGGACGGCAAGCAGGCCGCCTATCTGGTACCCACCACCATCCTGGCGGAG
>JAFSZR010000202.1 GCA_017459135.1 Lachnospiraceae bacterium
TAACGGGTCCCTTGAGTCAAACCTGAAACAGCTTAATTTCAAGCAGAGCAAAATTGACATGATTAAAGTACGTTGCAGCGAGATGGTAAATAATCTGCGGGAAGCGGAAAGAAAAGCAAAGGCATTTTACAAGCTTCAGGGTCTTCCGGATGATACTAAGTTCTTTTTGGAGACAGAAGAAGATTATGCAAAATTAAAGGGTATAGATGAGCTTTCCGTTGATCCGGGCAATACATATCTTTCCATTGACAATGAAAATTATCTGTACGGAGTACAGGAATTTACAAGCAAAACGTCAGAAGCCGATAAGCTTCAGGCACTTGAAAAGGAAAAGAAAAAACGTAAGGATCCAAAACGTTGGGACGATCAGGATTATGATAAAAATCAAAACGATGAAGCTATGATGAATAAGTTTTTAAATAATCCGTTAAGAGGAGAGATTAAAGCTGCTCCGGCGGCATAAAAAATAAAATGTAAAAGGGAACGCTTATGGATGATTCAATGTGTCAGGTAAATTTAAACGCAAGGCACACAGAGCAAAATATACAACAGGGACAGCAACAACAGGAGCAACAACAGGAGCAGTTGAATATTTTCGACAAACGTATGCTTGAAAGCGAAGAAATCATAAATGCACAAAAAAAGGAAATAAGTCCGATAGTGACGAGATGAAGCAGGTAAAACAAAGACTTGCTGATGTTACTAATATTTTAAAAGCGCAAATGGCAGAGGAGAGAAATGCATTTTTATCACAGCTTGTGGAATTAAAGGAACATTATAATCAATTGCTTGCAGCCTGCGATCATTATCTTGAAGAAAAATGGACAGCTAAGCTATACTTTTTCGGGCAGGCAAAGGCAAGAAGAAATATGGTAAAGGCTTTGAGGGATATGGCAAAGCAGGAGTCGGATTGTCTTTCGGGACTTTCAAAGGATAAGAATCTTTTTGAGATGAGAAAGGAAGGGATGCTTGTCGGAACTGCTGTTTTAAGTGCTCTTCGCGATTATCGTGCCGCAGGAAGCGTGAAGAATCTGATTGGATTTAAGCTTGAAAACGGTTACTATACAGCCAATTTTAATGATTCATATCTATGCGTAATGTGGCAACCTCAAGACTTGCGGGTGTTCTCGGAATCTCACATCTTGTCTGTCATTCTGAAAACGTAAGAGTAAAAAAGGGAAATAATGAGATTTACGGTAACTTAATGGATGAGGCTTCCGGCAAAAAGATAAAAAAAGTCACACGATTTGAAAAGTATTCGGAGCAGGGTATCATGGATATCAATACGATGATTGTTTTTGATATGCTGTGTGGACAGGTAGACCGTCACGAGGAAAAATTCCGCTATATCACGCACGTTGAAGGCAATACAGAGGTTATAGATTCCGTTTCAATGATTGACAATGATATGTCCTTTGGAAACATATCCGTAGAAGACTTAGAAAAGGGACGCGGAGTTGCCATGCCGTTTGATGCAAAGGTTCTTGAAACGATTCCGAATGAAGTGCTTGAAAAAATAAAAAGCCTTGATATCAATACCGTCCGCCTTATGTTGGGAGACGTCTTAACCGAAGAAGAAATAAAGTCTCTTGAAAAGCGTCTTGCCTTTTTGAAGAAGGAGATAAAGACTATAGAGGATAACAGGGCAAAGCTTGCTGATTTTATTAAAGAATATGAAAATACTCAAAGAAACCTTACCGCAGCTATGAATAAATTGAAAAAAATTGCGGAAAACGCTAAAGACGGACGATTCGATAAAGTAGTGTATGAGTATGAAAACGTACTCGAGGAAAGCAGGAAGGCGGGAGAAGAAAAACTTAAAAAGCTTAAAAAAGCTAATCCGGGGCTTGAAAATTGATTTTTCGCTTGTTTATCAATCGACAAACGCAAATAAGACTTGATTTGTACATCGACAAACGCAAATAAGACTTGATTTCCGTTGATTTTACAGGCGCTTTATAGTAAAATATAATATAGTGCTTTGGAAGAAAAATCACCTTTATTCTTTCATATGTAATATGACAATTTTGTGACTTTTTGTGTAGTATTATTTAGTGAATAAAACTAAAGTCAATGTGTACTTTGTGTCGGTTCAATATGAAGAATAAGGTGATTTTTATGTGTAAGGAGATAAGTTATGGATAATAATTACATTTACAAAGAAAAAGATGAAAGTCTGAATACAAAATTTGAAAATCAGTTAATAGACGGATATCTGCAGGAAAATGAGCAGATGCAGGCCGGCTATGACATGGAGAAAAAACATGTTAATTCTGTCGATCAAATGCTCAATCTTAATAAGACTGAGGAAGATGTTGCAAATATAAGCCGTATACTCGACAATATGAAGCTCGGTACGTATGTGATAGAAGAACAGGACGTAAAACAGGCGAAGCTTGAAGCTATCCAGGGTCGTATGCTTTCTCATCTTATGTTAAACGATCAAAAGCTTACCGGCGACAGCGACGAGATGGAAGAGGTTAAAAATAAGCTCGCCGATCTTGAAATTGCTATGACAGCAGAACAAAGATCTGCTCTTGACGATAAAAAAATAGATACTTTGCAAGCGTTATATGAAAGTGCAATAAATGCATGTCGTAAATATTGCGATAAAAAGAATCCGTGGCTGCCTACGGGTAAACGCCGTAAGGCCAAGGTTAAAGCAACCTTGGAGCGTCTTATACGAGAGTCTGATAGTCTTGAACTCGGACGTATGCTTGTAAATAAGGATGCCAGTGAAGCAAAGACGATAAAAAGCGGTATACAGCTTCTTTCTCTTACGGCTGTTCAGGCCCTTACCGAAGAAATGAACGAGCGTAATGCTCAGCAAAAGCTTAAGGAAGATATAGAAAAGATAGAGGATTTAAAGTCTGATGTAGATATAAAAAGGGATGCTTATCTTCCTATAGTCGATCAAAATAAGGCTTTGTTTGAGATGAAAAAAGCTGAGTATGATCAGATGAAAGCCGATTATGATAAGCTTTATAAGCATAAGGAAGAAGTTGAAAAAATCGGTTGGTTTAAACTTAAATTCGGCGGAGACGAGCAACTCGACAGTGCTTATGAGAAGCTTAAGGCTAAGGAATTGGAGAGAGACAATGCCGAGTCGGATTATATAAAAATACAGAATAAGATTAAAGAACTCGACGATAAGAATGAATCATACGATAAAAATATAGTAGAATTAGAGACAAACAGAAAGAAAGAAAAGGAGAGTAAAAGGCAAAAGAAGGAAGCGGATAGGGCAAGTGCCGGAAAAGTTCAGGAAGAAAACGTAAAACAGCTTGAAAATAAGATAAATGAGCTCCCTGAGGACCTTCAGGAGCTTGCGCGCATGATATCCAACGGAACCATGCCGACTTCCGTTATAAAAAATAAAAAGAAGATTAAAAGCTCCGAGAAAAAAGCACTTTCGGATTTACTTGTGGTGCGCAAAGCCTTAAACGGATTTTCGGTAGGAAAAGCACATTCAAAGACGATTCGTATAGCCGATAAGTACGTACGTCTTTTACAGGATGAGTTTGGAAATGCTCAAATACAGTACGGAAAAGTAAGAGTTCCTATAGCATTTAATGCTGCATATACAGTAAGTATGATAGCTACGGATGTTATGCATAATCGTAAAATATACGGTGATGGTGCAGTGCTTGATGTATTAAGAGATTTAAAGACTGATATTCCTGATATGACAAGAGGAGATGTAATAAGGACAAGAGACTTTGCTACACAAATCCTTTCAGAAGTCTTAGCTGTGCCTAAAACCCTTTTAAATAACTTTTCATCAGCAGAATTAAGACAATATGCGGTTACGGCATTTGAAAAGAAAAACGATAAAGCGGTTATTGATGATATGAAGAAGGACTTTTTGAAGATTGCAAATCATAAGAACAATATTCAAAAAGAAAGAAATATAAATACCGTTCTTAATCAGGAGCTTCAAAATGCCGGAGTTAATGATACGAAAAACATTGAATTGAATCTTGGAGAAAAGGAAGAAAAGAGTAATTGGGATAAGCGTGAGCAAAAGGTTCGTGACCTTGTTGCGGATTTGATTTATTCAAGTGATACCTGGGTTGCTGATGGTCTTATTAAGGACCCTGCCGAACGTATAAGACAGGTTCTTTTAAAGAATGCCGAGGCGATTGCCTTAATCGTAGCCGACCAGTTCAGAGATAAGAATGAGAAGCCAAACGGTCTAATAGAGGATATGGTTGCCAAGCTTCCTATTCTTTATGATAACAAAGAGGAAGAAGAAGCGTTTAGAAATGAGCTTGCCGAAAACTTAAATAAAATACGTAAATTTGTAAGCGATATGGTTAATTCTTTAGGTGGCGGTTTAGGTGGCGATGTTGCTAAGGCTGCGGCGGAAAAATCCCTTAAGTATTCAGTTACAGGTCCTATCGTTGTTATGATTAAAGAGCGCTTGAATGACTTGACCGAAGAACAAAAGAAAGACCTCGCAGAAATTGATAAGCAACTCGATGAGAAGGTCGAGGGAACGATGTCGAGCGTTCAAAATGCATTTTCATCATTTATTAATGTGATTTTTGAAGATGATGAAGATGAGCTTGTCGAGGAAGAAAAGAAAGACGAAAAGAAAGAGGAAAATAAAGAAGAAAAGAAAGAGGAAAATAAAGATAATAAGGATGAAGACAACGATGATTTCCTTAACGAAAATGTAGATGATATTATAAAGGCAGAGAAAAAAGAGGTCCCTAAAGAAGATGATTTAATGCAGGATTTGGGTCCGATTTTGGATGGAAAAAATATGGATCCCGAGGTCTTGAGAGTAAGAAAAGAACAAATGGAGGAAATGAAAAGATTTAGGGAAAAAGAAAAGGCGGATAATGAAAAGAAAGAAAGAAGAAAGCTTGAAGATGCCAGGAAAAACTATGATAAGAAGCGTATCAGAAAGAGTAAAAAACGTGTTAGAGATCTTTCCGAAAAGGTTCAACAACTTGAGAATGCCGTAGCTGTAAGGTCTAAAGCCATAACAGAAATGATTGTTTCGGATATGGAGAAGTTTACCGAAGAAGAACAGCAGAAGATACAAGCCCAATTAAATGAAGAAGAAGAAAAAAATGCTGCTTTAAAGGAGACTATTACCAGTATAAAGGCAAGGATAGCGAAGCATAAAAAGTTTATTGAAGCTACAGAAAAAAAATATCGTATGAAGGATCTTCAAAATAAGATAGATGACCGTGTATCCAAAATTAAAGATATTGAAGATTCTCTTAAAGTGGATAAAGCGAATCTTAACCGCCTTATTAATAAGAGGAAAAAGGGAGAACTTACCGATGATGAAGAAGACAGAATGGAAGAGCTTATGAATATCGTCGGTGCTGAAAAACACCAGCTTGAAAAAGCTGTGGAAAAATCGGGAGATGAGCTTGATAAAATCCTTAAAGACAATCTTAAGGGCGGCAAGGCCGGTCAAAGTCTCTTTATGAAAAATGTATTTAAGATATATTTTAAAAGCATGGGAAAGCTTGATAAACGTTCCATGGTTGCAAGTGCCATAAAAAACAGTCAGGCAGGTCCAAAGCTTACATATGAAGAAAGAAAAAATCTTACCGATGACCAGCAGCTTAACCTTATGTCAAGCATGCTTGGAGGTATGTTTAAGGGAGCGGGACCTTTGTTCCAGAAGATGCTTCAGGGACTTCCTATAGATAGTCTTCCGAAGGGACTTCGTAAAGCAGTTGAGGATACTCAGGATTCTCTTGCGTCCATACCTGATGAGGTTGTAAAGGCTCATATGGACAGTATAAAAGTAAGAAGTGCCGGTAAGATTACAAAGATAGATGTAAACAAATCTCTCGGTGCTGCATCGGTAGGTCAGGCATTCTTGTGCAGAGTTTACGGTCCGGAGCTTCCAGCAGAAGGAAAGAATGTCGTTATAAAGCTTCTTCGTCCGGATGTAAGAAACCGTATGATGCGTGAGAAAAAGGTTATGCTTGAAGCAGCCAAGATGACAGATGAGAACGGTATGCTTCCTTACGAGGTAATAGAAAAACGTAATAAAAAGATTATGGGTGGTATGGAGGCTACCTATCTGGGTAATCTTCAGCGTATAGAGGAAGAACTTGATCTTACTATAGAGGCAAATAATTGTAAGGAAGGTCAGGTTTACGACAATCCGATTTATGACAAGGATGAAAAGGAATATAAGGAAAATGTTTCCAATTCAATGAAATTAAGCGACCTTGCGGATCCGACAAGCGATACCTGTGTTATGGAAATCGCGGGAACAAAGACCGTTAAGAGATTTATGAGTGACGTGGATAAGAGAATCAGCGAACTTCTTTGGGACTATTGCGAGAAGGAGGAAGAGGTCGATAAACAGGGAAATAAGACCGGAAACATAGTACTTAAAAGAGAAAAGGATGGCACATTTGTATTTAAAACACTAAGCTATGAGCAAAAATCAAAGCTCGCACCTATAATAGATGAGGTACAGAGCCTTCTTGAACAGCATGAAAAGACTCAGCAGGGTATCGCTCAGGTTGTTGAAAAATGGGTAACTGAGGGTATATTCCAAAAGGGTTACTATCATGGTGATCTTCATGCGGGAAATATCATGATAAGCGAGAACGGTGTTACTGTAATCGATTTCGGTAATGCGACTAAGTTAAGCAGTGAGCAGCAAAAGCATATCATTAAGATGATGGTTGCGGCTACCATGGGTGATGTGGAAAGGTTCCGCCATGGCTTCCATATGCTTCTTGAAAATACGCCTGAGGAGGTTTATCAGGAAAAGAGGGATGAGCTTACTCTTGTATTTAAGGATGTCATGACAATGGGTGATGAATCGTCTGTTGCCGAGCGTATAGCAGTAGCGCTTGTACGTGCACAGGAGCTTGGTATAGAGCTTCCGCCTACGATAGCAAACTTCTCATCATGCCAGATGAGACTTCAAAATACCTTAGGTGATGTAAATAAGTCTCTTAAGAAAACGAGAGCCCAATTTAAAAAGATAAGAGATGCATTCGGATTTAGTCAAAAACAACGGGATCATGATCCCGTTGCAAAACATCGCCAATATGCGACGGGCTTATCTGCCGAAAAAAAGAAAGAAGATATCAAGAATGTACTTATGAATATGGGCGTCTCAGATGAGCAGGAATTCAGGAGTGCACTTCGTGATAAGTCCAAGCGAAGTGAATTCATGAAAAAATACGGGATGGATAACGATGCTAAAAATAAAATGTTTGAAGAGGACATAAAAAAGATTGATGATTTGTTCTCCGGAAAAACCAAGCCCGATCCAAAGCTTATAGAGAAAAGCAAGAATGACACTGTGGATGCCGATGATGTGTTCCCGGGATTATTGAAAATAAAGAATGAGCAGTCTGATCCTAATCGTCAGGAATTTTATAATAAGATATCCGGTGATACCGTTAAATTTTTCTATAGCGACTTTGTAGATGCCATGGAGGATACGTACGGAGGAATACCTAAATCCTTTGATGAGCTTGTTGCCGGTCTTAAGAATATTTATAAAAATTATGCAGACTATAAAGTTTTTTATGATGTATCGGAAACCGAAAAAAAGATGATAGCTTTCCACAAAGCTCAGGATAATAAGAATACTCCGCCTGAGGAGCTTGAAAGGCTTGAAAATGAGGTTTGGGAATCCTTCAGGAAAGATAAATTGGCAAAATCCACCGCAAAAGCTGAGTACTTTGAAAAATGCAGGAAGAATTTGCTGCCGAAGATTGATGATGTTGAAAACGCTACTCCGGAACAGCATCTTAAGTGGCATAGAGAAAACGGTATAGGTCCGATAAGAAGTATCGTGGAATCATGTGTCAATAATAAGAAAAACGGTGAAGAGCTTAAAAAGGTATCCGAAGAAGTCATCGCATTACACAAGGAAGCATGTAAAAGTGTGGAAGATTACGAAAAAAATAAGGATGCTTTAAATGCAAAATTTGATGAAATGTTATCCGTTTTATGGGAAGCACAGATTAATACCTTAACAGAGCTTTATGAAGGTGCAAAGGATGATATGACAATAAAAACAAAGGATCCTGAGAACTTCCTTAAGATTATGAGCGATGTAATGCAGGATAAAAAATATAGTGTATTATGGTCACTTGATAAGCCTGTAACCGTTAAGATGATATGGGATTTGACTAAGGAAAAAATTGCTGAAAAATTTGGTAATGAAGGAGGCGAATAAGCTGTGAAGATTATTAATTTAAAGGATGAACAAAAGGTTTTCTTTGCAGGTATGGATCCTTTTGAAATCCTTGATAAAAAGCAGGCTCTTCCGGGCTTTACTCTCGGTGCCGCAATCGAAAATGAAGGAAAAAGCGATACGCCTGTCGGTTTAATGATATGTTATTTCAGAGATGACATAATTATCATAAGATGGTTTTATGTAGCACCTGAATACAGGGGTAAAGGTTACGGAGAAGAACTTCTTTCAGCAGCATTGGAAGTTGCAAAACAAGGTGGTTATAAGTATATCAGCGCTTATTTGCCTGCCGAATACGGAAGAAATTATATATGTCCGGACGCGGAAGAATATTTCAAAGCTCATGCGTTTGATAATATGATGATGCTTGCCAATAACGGAGGAAAACTTATTAGTTGTGATGTTTTCGATGAAGATGACGAATATCACGAGGTTGAGCCTTATGATATATTTGAAAAGCTTTTGAAAAAGCTTGAGGAAGAAGAAAGGCTTGAAAATCTTGGACTTTTAAATAAAGTTGAGATGGATGACAGCAAGGATGAAGAATTAGCTGAGGTTGAAAGCATAACTCTTGCAGTAACCGATGTAGCCTCATGTAAATCCCTGAAATCCGGTGCGGGTGCACCAAATGTCAAAGGAATAAATGAACTTACGATTCCAAAGCTCGGAAGAGGTATAAAAAGATGTCTTAAAAAACATAAGTACGGCGGAGATGAGGATTTGGAAAAGCTCACGCCGGAGTGGTATGATATGGAACTTTCATCCTGCGCTCTTGAGGATGATGAAGTTTGCGGACTCTTCCTTTTGCATAAGGATGATGAAGGAGTATATTGGACGGAATATCTTTATGATGTAAGTAAAAATTCGAAGATAAATCTTATAAATATGCTTAAGAGGTCAGCGGCTATATTTGTCGAAAAATGTCCTCCGAATGCAAAGCTTAACGTAAATATATACAGTGCGGAAACCAAAGCGCTTATCATGAAGCTTTTTCCGAAAAAATAATAAATAGCATGAGCATATAAAAGATTGTTTAACAGGTAAAATATAAAAATGGGGTTACTTATGGATAATAAAAAATTAACCATACTTCATGCAAACGATATACACGGACAGCTTAATTTTACTGTAGATGATGAGCTTAAGCTTTCCGGAGGTATATCGCTTACATCGGGGTATATCAAAAAAGTAAGAAGCGAAGAACCGAATGTATTTTTCAGTATTAGCGGAGATGTTTTGCAGGAAGATATATGGGGTTCGGATTATAAAGGTACAAATACGGTCAATCTTATCAATCATTTAAAGCCGGATGCGATTTCACTCGGCAATCACGAACTTGACTACGGTCTGGCGCATCTTTTGATATTTAAGGAATGTGTCAAATCCCCTGTTTTATGTACAAATATATATGTAAGCCATCTCGAGGAGCCTCTTTTTGTGCCGAGTATGATATACGAAGTAAACGGCATAAGAATACTTCTTATCGGCGTTATACCGAAAGCCTTTTTTAACAGAATCATGTCCGATGAATTTTGTCGAAATATGCTTATTTATAAGGATACATATGAGGCCATAAGAGAAGAGAGAGCCAAATATAAGGATGAGAAAATCGACCTTGTTGTCCTTATGTCCCATTACGGGATAGACGGCGATATAACACTTGCCGAAAATATGCCTGAGGATATACATGTCGATATGATTCTCGGCGGACACACACATATAGATATGGATAAGGCAGAGGTTGTAAACGATATCGTTATAGCCCAGTCAAGCTACGGCACGACGCATATAGGCAGATTTGATTTAGAAGTGGATATGGATAACGGAGGAATAGCAGATTGGACATGGGAAAGAGTACCTCTAAATGATACCACAAGCAGCTTTGACTATGAGGTGGATGACCTTGCCGATAAGATAGTATTTCATGAAAAGCCTCAGCGCGATAATGCAAGGCTGTGTGAATTTGCGGATATATATACTCAGAAAAACAGACTTTACGAATCAGACCTCGGGGATATAATATCAGATATATTTGCTGAGCTTTATCCGGTTGATTTTGCTATACTACAATCGGGAAGCATAAGAAAGGACGAATGCGGTCCCGAGCTTACCGAACAGGATTTAAAGCAATTATATCCTTTTGATGATTATTATTATATAGTTAAGATATCGGGCAGAGAGCTTAAGGAAGCCTTTGATTATCTGTTTTCCTTAAAGCCGGACGGAAGTGTTATGAACGGAACCTTCCAATACAGTCGCGGATTTAAGCTCGTTGTGGACGGAACCGATTGCTGGGAAAAGGGTTGTAAGGTTAAATCAATTTCTCTATTCGGAGAAGAGCTTGAAGACGACAGAATTTACAACGTCGGTATGACAAGAAACTGTACCGATAACTGCTTTACTTATTTTGCAAAGAGCTTTGACGAAAACAGGTACAGTGTTGTTTCGCTTTCAACCTTCCATGATCTTGCCAAGTGGTTTTTGGGAAGAGAAGAAAAAGTCGTCGCACCGCCAAAGGGCAGGTTTATATTCGAAAACTTTGACACTGCAACGATAAAAAAATAATTATAAAAAAACTATGACGATTATGTGACTTTGAAAGTGATATATATGTTTAAATCAATAATCGCATATTGATATAAATTGTAAATGAAAAACAGACTTTGAACCCGTGAATAAAAAAACGGTGCGATGAATAGGAGGTTACTATGGACGATTTATTCAGTCAAAAACTAAACGAAAAACAAAAAACATTTAAGAATGCCGGAAATGAAACAAACGAACAATTTGCCGAGCGCTTTGGCAACGTAAACCAGACAATAAACAATAATTTTAAGGACATGCAGGGTTATGTTGATAACAAGATATTTTCGGGTGATCTTGAACAAAAGGAAAAGGAAAAAAATCTTGATTATTCACATGACTATGTTTTGCTGGATGTTAAGCGTGATGTATATTTGGCAAACAAAAATGTTTATGACAATATAAGAAAATTCGGTAAAGCAGAGCCTACGGAAGAAGACATGAAAAAGAAGGGAAGCATAACAGGCTTCTTTAAAAAGTTTGCCAACCAATTTGTCGAAGAGTTCCACGGAAAGGAGAAAAATTATCAGACTGCACTCTATAATGTCGCAAGAGAACAAAATGCAAATGCTGATAAGACAACAGCTCTTGAGCTTAGCCGCCTTCTTAAGTATTCGGAATCAATTTATAATGTGCTGGATATAAAAAATGAGCCTTCGTTTTTCAATAAGGGTTCGGTATTTAATCAGGTTGCGGCAAAGCATCTTAAGGGTGTTAAGAAAGGCGAGTTAAAACAGAAAAAACACGAATTGTTTACGCATTTTCGTTATGATATAGCTCCGTTCATGAAAAATTACAAAACAAAGTGGTTTTTCGGAACACGTTATTATAATCTGGATGGAAAAAGACTTAAAGCAAAGAGCGGAGAATTAAATCCGGAGGAGTACAATAAGGCACTTATAGAAGGTCTTATGCTTGAGACAAGGAAGGGTGCAAAGCTTCCTGACGGTAGCACCATAGATAGTAAAACTCTTACCAAAAATCGTAAGCAAAAGGCGGCGGTATTGACAAGAATTACCAAGGAGCTTATTGAGTACGGAGATAAGTTTGATCCAAAGCAGATGACGGATCTTTATATCTCAAATCATATTATCGAGCTTCAGGAATACTATGCGCGTTTAAATGCATTTCAACAATTGGTTATTGACAATCAATGGTTCTTCCTCGGAAAAGAAAACGCAAAAAGGATTGAGGGAAAACCTTATCAGGATATAACCGATGCGACCGATCCTAATTTTGCAAATCTTGTCAAGACTCACATACTTGATATGAGAGCACCTGTGTCAAACTTTATCGAGGCACATCTGCGTTCACATTGTCTTAAGTCAGATGCAAAGTTTAATAAAAGAAAGAATTATTTCAGAAATGAAGAAAAGCAGCCTTTTGTCGTTGTCGGCGAGGATGTTGATGAGGTTGATGATGTTAAACTGGATAAGAGTGTAGACTTGGATGGAGTTCAATCCGAGCTTATTGACGTTGAAGAAAGAGGGGAACGCTACGCAGCCTTTGGCGAAGAATTCTCTGTTGTTGATATGTCAAAAATGTCAGATGAAGAAAAGAAAAATTATGAGACAAGGCTTTCAAGAGAAAAAAGCTACAGAGACGGCGGACTTACCGGTCAGATTCTTACAAATAAGCTTAACAAGATTAGATATGAGCAGACTCGCTCGCTTTCAAAGGACCTTACCTTCCAGTTAAAGAAAGAGCTTGATAAGATTAAGGATGATGCCAGGAAAAATGTCGAAAATTATAATAAGACCGAAGATAAAGAAAAGAACAAGGTTCCGGTTATACCTTATGCTTCAATGAGTGCGGCAAATCTTGACGATACCGTATTGATTGATTTGCAATACATCAAGCAGAGGATTAATTCTGAAAAGGGTTCTTATATGTATATGAATTTCGGACCTGAGATAGACCATATTTATGGAAAGATGTATGCGGCAGCACGTCTTCAGGCTGAACTTTCCGCAAGAAAGAAGGCTATTGATTCAAAGCTTAGATTAACCAATATACGTAATCTTGAGAAGGATTTAAAAGAAAAGAAGGGTACAAAGCTTACACGTAAGAGCTGGCAGGAAGAAATCGATAAGCAAAAGAAGAAAAATCATGAGGCAATGATGCTTACAAGCAAAAACGTTTATGCGAGATTTTCCGAGGATTATCTTGCGGATGAGCGTTTAAAGCGTGCAGAGCGTGAATTTGATGAGATTTCAAAGAAAATCGAATATACAAAGACCGAGCTTGATATGTGCAAGAAGACAATCAGATTCTTTATCGGCGATCCGACTGAAAAGCGTATGGAAAAGAATTCTGACTATGCTATCATCGAAAATTTCCTCAAAAAGGAAAAACTCGGATATATGTTTGAAGTAAATAAAATTGATGATTATGATGAGCTGCTTGATGCCGCACTTCTTGATACAGAAAAGGATCTTCAAAAGGAAGCAGGAAAAAATGCCGTTCCTCAAGAGGTTAAAAAGGCTGACAGAAGTTATAGGGCAAGAGCTGCCAGAATTCATCAGGTAAGACAAAGAGGAAGACTTTGTATTGACACCAATGATGCGTTGAATAAGGGAAAATATAGTATTTCGGATCCGGATGCCGAGTTTGCAAAGCTTGTTAAGATGAAACCTGAGGAGCTTGCCAAGTTTAATTATAAGACTTCGATTCCTGTAGGAACAAAGGAGCAAAAGAAGGATGTTATCGAACAAATGAGGCTTCTTTCTTACATAGCTTTAAAGAAAGGTAAATTCAATCCTAAATTTTATAACAACAGAGTGAATATGGTTCAGCTTTTTGAAAGCTATAAAAAGACGGGAATTATTCCTAAAACTACCCAATACGGAAACTTTGTGGCTGATATAACGACTAAGCTTGAGCTTCTTACGAGTTGGAATAATTATGTTTCGGGATTGTTCAAGCTTCAGGGTAATAAGAATTATTCATACCTTGATACGGATACACTTGATGGCATGAGCGTTCATTCACTTGAGCTTTTGAAGAAAAATCTTGAAGAAAAAGCCAAGAAATTGGAAGAGGAAGTAGAGGAACTCGGCAAAAACACAAAAAAGAAGAAAAATACCGAACAAAAGGAATTGAAATTTGGAGATGAGAAATTTGTTATCGAAGCATCCGAACTCGAGGAGGACGATGCGAATGCTTCAATCGCATACAGAATTCGTATAAAAAAATATTCTAATTGTAAGGATCTTATTGATGCCGTAAACAGAAAAATCAGCATGGCAAAATCACGTAATAATTTTACGGAGTTCAACATTGAAGCTTATAATCACAGTATTAACCAAAAAACTTTAGAAAAAAATATTGAATATGCCAAGTATTTTTCATTCCCTGCGGCAAATGAAACCTATCTTGTTTTATGCGACCTTGCCAGAACAGACAAAATTAAGACCTTGAAGAATAACAGGATGTTTGACAGGATTTCACGTGCAAAGGCTAAAAATGATAAGTATTTTAAGGATGAAAAAAATGTTGAAAAAGAAGCATTGGGTCTTGTTGCCAGATTACGCGAGATAAAAATAGGTCCTGAGCTTTACGAGTTAGCAAAAAAAGTTATAGATGAAAATAATGTTCCTAATCCTGACGATGTATTTACATTGCTTAAATATACGGATACTTTGTCGGATGTCGAGTGTGTAATTAAGGCGGACAAGTCGTGGTCATCAGAAGAGCAGCTTGCTTTAAAGAGCTACTTTGAGAAACCTGAAAATAAGGAGCTTATGGCAGAGCTTGTCAATAAAAACGAAATCCTTTCGCCGCTTTGGTCTGCATTTAATACTTATCTTGAAGCAAACGGTATGGTCGGTGCCTCAAACTTTTCTCAGACACAAACATGGTGGTTATTTAGAGAAAAAATTGAGGGGGATGAAAATCTTACCGAGCAGCAAAAAAAGGATAAGCTTGAAGAGGAAGCTGATAAAATTCAGACTGAAAGCGAAAAAAAGATGTGGGCATACGGAGCTTCAATCAGTAAGCTTAAGGAAAACATAAATAAAGCAGGTGATATGATTTCTTCGAATCCTACAACCCGTTTGTTTAAGCTTGTTCACGAGGGCGGAGAAAAGCTTGACATGTCAAAAGCGGATGAATGGAAGAAGATATTCCAATCTATTAAGAACAAGGGATATTACAATAAAAAACCTGCAAAGGGTGAAAATACGATTTGGATGAAGGTTGCCGCAGAGCAAATACTTAATCAGTGGCCGCAAAGCTTAGAAGACTTCTATATCGAGCGTGCGAAGCTTGATACCGGTAAGGCTTTGAATGAAACCTTCCGTAAGCTTGCTACTGAAAACGGAACAGGTTTTGTTGAGGATACCGGACATGCTGCAGAAATATCCGCAGTTATAAGCAAGAAGGAAGCATTTGCATACAGTGCGCTTTCGATGGATAAACGTCGTGAACTTGATGAAGCATTGAAGCATGCGGGATACAATCCTCGTATATTTAAGTATTTACTTAAGGATGTAGAAGTAAACGGTGCGGGACAACCTGCCACTAAGGAAGCAGAGGACAACCGTTCGATTAACAATATGGTTGTCAATGAGTTTATATATCGTAACAATAAGGATTCAAAAGCATTTTTTAATCCTGTAATAGGTTGGCAGGATACTGTGTTTGGCTGGTTCAAGGAAGCTGTTTCGTTTAAGATTACCTCCGAGATGACAGACCCTGCATATATAAAGAAGCATTTTGAATACCTTTACGGCAAGACAAGAAAGTTCCTTGCATTGAAGGAAGTATACGAGCATGAGAAACATATTCTGGAAGATCCTGAGGTTATAAAGCGTTTGCATATTAAGCCACAGGTTCTCACTTCAATACATAATGCATTCGGACCTAAGACGAGAAGCGTTTACTCAATGTTCTTTGAGATGATTGAGGCTTATGCACATACATATTTTGTTGATAAGGAAGGTCGCTTTGATATGGGTCTTTCCGCAGATGAGATATACGGTAAGGACGGAAAGGCAATTGATAAGGATGCAAACCAGAGGAAGCTTTTCGATGTCTTAAATAAGAGAAAAGATTATTTCAAGAAGATGTCAATGCGTGTTAATTCTGAGCTTGACAGAGAGGAGCTTGCAAATAAGGTTGCACAGTCGGATGAAGTAAGCAAGACTTTAAATGTTATTCAGGTTAAGGGTAACGAGCGTGTAATCAAGCTTGTTCAAAAGAAAGGCTTTGAAGGAAAGATTTCTGATATCAATATACTTTTGCAAAGTCCTAAGCTTGCGAATCTGGTTAAAAAATATAATGAAAATAATCAGATACTTGAGGGATATGAGGAATCAATCAAGCCGTTAAAGGATGAGCTTAAGAAGCTTTATGCGGAAGGAAAAGCAGGAACACCGGAATATATTGAGCTTAATACCAAGATAATCAATTCGGATTCGGGTACTATGTCTCACAGACTTGATCTTGTTTCCGCAGAAGCCGATATTAAGCGATATCAAAAGGAAAATAAGGATATTTATGAAAATTACAATGCCTGCCATAATGAAGACGGTACATTAAATATCTATGAGAAGCTTGAAGACGGTTCTGAACGTGAACATTTGGGAAAATATTTGGATTATCAAACCTCCGTTGCAAGAGATTGTGCAAGAATATATCATGAATTAAAATCATTTTTCGGTAATGCGAAAAATATAAATGAAAAAACATTTACAGCCGAAGCTATTGTTAAGAGATTTAAGCAAAACGAGATGGCTGACAAAATGCGTGATTTAAGAAAGATAGATCTTTACTTAAATCTTCTTGAAGTCGATAAGCAGGGCTTTAAGACCAAGGATCATGATGTTATGAAGTCCATAAATACGCAGATTAGCAATCTGAAGTCTACGCATAAAAAGATGAAGGAAGATAATCCGGTTCAGGTTAATTTGAAAAAGCAGCTTGCTGTTCAGATTGAGGATTCCACATTTGCGCTGGATTTCATGAAAGAAGTATTAAAGGATATGGAGGGCGGTCCTAAGAATCCTGTCCAGATGATACATGATTATGTACAGCTTGTATTCCTTACATTGAAATCTTACGGCGTTACCGATTCGGGTGATATCGTTGAAGAGCAGATTATGGACAAGGTTGACGGAAAGCTTACGGAACAGGAGATAAAGAACATCGCTAATGACGAAGCGGATAAGATCGGAGATGCGCATATAGAATTACAGCATGAGATTAATATTCGTCTCGGCTTTGAGAAGAAGCCTGAGCCTGCGAAGAGGGTTTCAAAGAAGGCAGAGCCAAAGAAGGAAACCAAGAAGAAAGAAACCAAGAAGAAAGAAACCAAGAAGAAGGAAACTAAGAAGAGCAGCAAGGGCGAAATTAATCTTGATGTGGATAATATCAATTTTGAAGTTCTCGATGATAATTTGAATAAGAAAAAGAAAAAGTAAGAGAAAGAAAAATTAAGAGAAAGGAAGTTTAAAATATGAAAATATATGCGTTGGATAAAACAAATATTGATGATTTTAATTTTCTTGTAGAGTACTCCGCCGCCGAAGCAATAAAAAGGGATGAGGCTTACGGATTTTGCGTAAAGGAAAAAAATGCCCATGTCGGTGCACTTGTAGGACGTTTTGTGGATGAAAAAGAGTTTGAGATAATGTCTTTATATGTTGTGCCGGAAGCAAGAAGAAAAGGAGTAGGAGAAAAGCTCCTTGATACTCTTGTTGAGGTTCTCGATGAAAAGGAAGCAAACCTAAGTATAACCTTTGCCTGTGTTTCGGATTCCGATAAGGATCTTTGTGCATTCCTTGAAAAGATGGAATTTGATGAGTATAAGTCACTTGACAGCCATATGTTCTCTGTAACGGTTGGTATGCTTGCCAATTCAAAGATTGCAGGAACAAAGCCCGGCTCAGAGTTCATAAGCTTTAATAATCTTACCAAAAAGCAATTAAGCGCACTTGAAAAGGTAAAGAGCAAGGGCTATGTTCCAAGACCTTCGGGTGGCTTTACATCTCAGGCAATCGAAGCGGATATGAGTATAGCATATTTTGAGAAGGATAAGCCAATGGCATATGTGGTAGTTGAACATGAAAATGATGATTTACTTATGCTTTCATCACTTTATGTACATGACCCGGATCAGCCGACAACGTTGCTTAAGCTTCTAAAGAGTCTGGCATATCACCTTACTGAAAAATATACGGATGATACGGTGCTTCTTATACCTACGGTAACGGATTCTTCCGAAAGACTTGTTACATCACTCTTTGGAGAAAACCCGGAAATAAACGATATACTTTATACTTATCGTAAATACATTCCTGGTAATGATGAGATAAATTATGATGATATGTCACTTACGGAATTCTTTAATCTTAATCATGAGGAATACTATGATGCGACTGAAGGTAATGAGGGTGCATACCTTATAGAAGCGGATTCAATATCCGGAGAATAAGAATTACAAAAAAGGTCGGTTGGCTATTAGCCAATCGGCCTTTTTAATGCATTTTTATTACTAATAATTGATGTTTTTGCCGTAATAATATATAATTATCATAATTATATGACGGTTATGTGACTTTTGATGTGATAAAAATATATGTAAAAGGGGCAACGAATATTATGAGTATTGAAATTGATCCGTTTTTTTCGGTTGGATATGTAGATAGCAAAAAACCAGGAGTATTTCTTTCCTTTGTAGCAGATGATATAAAAGAACGCCTTAAAAATGAAAATGGCCTTTATATTATTGGACTTACATCCGGAAAATTTGCTGCAGGAACCTTGGTTTTTGAACGTGTTTATGACCGCTTGGAGATATTATCGCTTTATGTAACACCTGAATTCAGACATCATGGAGGCTCTAAGCTTTTACTCTCAGCACTTGAGGCTATTGCTGCAAAGCTTGATTACATTGTGACAGCAAGCTTTTCAATGGTTGATGATGAGACGCAGCTTTTGGAGGAAGCATTTATAAATGCCGATTTTCAAAAGAGAGAGGATGTGGATTATAAGACCTACATCGTAACGCTTGCGGATTGTGAGGATGCCGAAAGCCTTAAGAAGGTTAAGAAAAATCCTAAGATAAAATATTTTTCAGAGCTTACCGAGAATAAACTTAAAAGTTATAATAAGCAGGCCGAAGAAAAGTTTGCACCATTGCCGGTAGGCGGACTTATGGGCAGTGAGGTGGACAGAGAGCTTTCGGCAATCTACGAAGAAAACGGACGTGTAAAGGGATATGTAGCCATTGAAAATATATCTTACAGAAACGGTATTCGAGTAGCGGCTGCATATAACGGAAGTGATAATCCCTTGATATTGATGTGGCTCCTAAAAGCGGCTCTTTCAGTAGCCGAAAAAAAATATGATAAAAATATCCCGCTTGTTATAGATGTGGTTGACGAAACCGCTGACAGATTTGTTCGTTATATACTTCCGGAGGTATCGGAGGTATCAAGGACATTTGATAAGGTGCCGGATATGGTATAGGAGGAAAATATGGATAATAGCTTAACCGGGAATCTTTTTGAGGATAAGAAAAAAGATCAAATAAATATTATCAATACCAATTCAAACAACGTTAATGAGATGCAGGATAATCTGAATGACCTTTCAAATATGTCCGTAATTAATATTACCGAAGAACGCAATAAGATTGCTCATGAAAGAAAAGTATATGGTGAGAAGGTTATGATGGGGATGATTAATGACCCGGATTACTTTGTTATACCGAAAGATGATTATAAGCTTAAGAATACAATTGAATCATATCTTCCTGAGCTTATTTCCGATAATTACAGATCTGTAGATAAAAAGGACAGTGAAGTAGATAAGATAACGGATAATGTAAAGGCTCCATACAGATTCGGAATAAAATCAATGGTTGCCAAGGGCAAGGAAGCATGGCATTCATACAAATTAAAGAAAGAATTTACGCAACAGTACAAGGATAAAAAGACAAGTATTAAAAATAAGCTTGATACGAAAAACTTCGAAGAAGGAGAAAGCGAGTCAGAGCTTAAAAGCGAGCTTACTTCGAGCGAACATACATTGGAAAGTGTTCCTAAGTTTGATGAGACAACATATAAGTTCAGAAAAGGCTTTCGGACATATACAGAAGAAAAGGAAAGAGAAGAGCAGGAGAAAGACGACAAGAAGCATTATAATGCTACATATCTTACCATGCAAAAGGCGATGGATTTTCATTTTAAGGCGGCTCTTTGTAATGAATCTTATATGACTACTCATTATGTGGAATTAAGAAAAAATATCGACCGGTGCATTCTTCTTCCGGAGCTTATGAAGCGTGATGTAAAGTATTGGGAAGAGCTTTCACCGGAAATGAAGAAACTGATAGAGTATCAGGCAAAGATTGCACAAACATTTAAGACATTATTTATAGAATTCGGTAAAAAGCATCATATAGATGTTATGACCGGAGAGTTCTATGTCGGAGCATATGATAATGATGATTATTTGGGTGCAAGAAATAATTATCAAAAGATTTTGCGTGAATATTATAAAACCATGTTTGAAATTAAAGAAAAAAATTCACTGCCTTCTTCCAATAAATTTGAAAAATTATACAAAGAGTTGGCATTGAAATCTATGCACGAGGAATAGTAAATGAGATTTAGTATATATACATTAAAGAAAAAAGACTTAGGAAGCTTTGAAGAAAAGCTTCCTAAGTATGTATTTGATAATTGTGAAAAGAAGGGCTTCTTTACTATAGGAGCCGTAGGTTCGGATGGCAATTTAATCGGAGTTACTCAATTTTATATAGGTATACTTAAAGATAATGAGTTTATCTCTGATATTATTTATGTATATGTAAAAGAGGAATACAGAAGAAACGGGGCTGCCGGCAGAATGCTTTGGAAGTCGCACAATATAATAAAAAAAAGCGGAGTAAAAAAGAGTCTTGTGTTTTTAAAGGATAATTTAAACGAAAAGATGTATATAAAAGAATTTTTTGAGAATAACGGATATCTTTTTATGAAAGTTGAAAACGGCATTATAAATGAGATTTTTGATTTTCCAAAAAAAATCACATCCCGAAAGATTGAGCAGGGTGTATGTTGGGTAGATATATAAACAGGAGTACAGAAATGCAATTATTAAAAACAGCCGATAACAGCGGATATATCAGAATAGAAGAACAATGCGGTGCTGCTATAACGCTTTCGTGTGATAATGATAATGCAGATATAATATCACTATATATACCGGAGGAAAAAAGGCGTGAAGGAATAGGGAGCTTATTGGTTTCAGCTGCAAACCAGGAGGTATATAATCGTGGAATAAAAACAATGGAAGCTAATTTTTCAAATAATATAAAAGGTATGAAAAAGCTGTTTGAAAAGGCAGGTTTTGAAGTAAGTGACAATGCTCCGATTTGTTCTGTCAGTATGGAAAAGCTATTGGCTTCAAAAAAAATAATAAATACAATTAAAAAAAAGACGGATAAAGCTAAGTTTGTATCCTTTGATATGCTTAAAATGAAGCAGTGGGATACATTTTTTAAGTTGATTTCCGGACAGTTTTTAATGCTTACTTCAAAAGATATAACCCGATTTTCAAAGAAGATAAGCGGTCTTGTCTATGATGAACAGGGAGAAATCAGAGCATATATTTTTTGTACCGAGAAAGAAGACCATGTGAATATTGATTATCTCGGTACATCTGACTCGGGTGACAGTACTTATATAATGGAAGCACTTAAGGGTATGGTTAATAATCTGATTGTATCCGGGAAAAACCAAACGTATCCGGAGCTTACTGCGGTCTGTGTCAACGATAACGCAACAAAGCTTATGAAAAATGTCATTTCCGATGATCTTGAAGTAATCGGAATGGCACTTCGTGCAAAAAAGAAAATATCGGATGAAGAACGAGTAAATATAGAAATATATGAAGATCATGATGATGATTTATATTATGAGTGGGATAGGGAAATAGCAAAGGTTCCCATGCAGGCAAATATAGGATTAAAGACAACACTTTACAGAGATAAAAATAACTAATATTAAGGACCGGGTAAATACGTCCTAATGATTAAATATAAAAACAAGTATAACAATAAGTATAATAAAGGGGGATACATATAATGGATAATAATATGAATGAAGAACTTTTGATAAAGCCTCTTGAGTTGAAAAAATCAAAAGTCGAAAATAATCTTGTCGATAACAGACAAATGATAAATCTTCCGTTAGAAAATAAAGTTTTGGAACAGCCCCCTGAACTTATGGATAATAATGTAAATGAAAAGAAGATTAAGCTTGAAGAAAAGTGGGAGGTTGTTAAAGGCAACATGCCTCCTTACCTTGATGATGTTGATAAGTTCAATAAATCATGGGTAAGCAGTAAGATGGATGACCTTGTTCAAAAGAAAGAAAAAAAACAAAAGGGCTATTTTGATTTAATCCACAACACAAATAATCACAGTAAGCGTTTTTTCAGCATTATCGATGCAGAGCGTCGTGAGAGCGGAAACAGCCGTTATATATATAAGATAGATAAAGTTCCGGATAAAACAGTTCTCGGAAAGGAATATAAAGAAGAGTTTTCGGAACGATTAACTGATGAAGAAAGAGAAACCAAGATTACCAATAAACGTTCGCGCCTTTTTAGAAAAAACGAAAATGCAAAGCTTATTGAAAAAATCGCCGGGGAATTTAGAAGTGATGCATATAGTACGTTAAATCTTGCCATAACAAAGCAGGCTCAGAGAATGGATAAGGAAGATTATAACGATCTTTCCATGTTTATGAAAAGCGGTAATGACAAATATAATATACGTCTTGTAAATCTCTATTTGGGAAAGAGTGTCAAGACCGGTCCCGGTGGGTTTGAAGGTCAGGATGTCCAACTTGCACTTGATTATATGGCAGGGCAGCTATTTGCCATAAATGTAAATGAGCTTAATTTTAAAAATGATACTGAAATGACCAAGAATGCAGCCAAGCTTGAAAAGCTTGTCGGACAGGTGGCTGCCTTTGACAGATTGTCTCTTAAGCATAACTTTATGGAAAGCTTAAATGAGGAAGAGCAAAAAAGACTTAATGAACGTCTTGAGGCTCTTCGTTCCATAGCTGCTTATTATACAATAAGAAAAGAGATTATATGTGACAAATATTACAAGAATCATTACAACAATGAGCTTTCTTTGGACGTAAAAAGCGCTACAAATGATGAGCAAAGAGTTCTTGGGGAAAAGCTTGTGAAATCTCTTGTGCTGGGAAGAAGTATGCTTGGCCTGAACGGAGTGGATGTAACTTTACCTGAATTTAGAGGTAATATAGAATATACAAATGATGCCAGCTATAATATTATTAAAAGAATAAATGCCCGGTATTCCAAGGATAAAAAACGCAGAGAAATAATCAAAGAAGCGCATTCGCTTACAGATGATATAGCTTTAAAAGAATTATTAAGCTGTAAAACCAGATTAGAACAGCTTAATCTTACTTCCCCGGTTGATGAACAAAAAAATATTCAATCAACTATGAATGCCGTAATGGACAGAGCTTTTGTTCCCGTACAAAGACCGGATAGCAGAACAGGTCTTTTATCAAAGATAAAAAACAGACTGATGCTTGGCTACCGTTTTATATTACGTAATACTATCGGGGTTGTTTCCGCACTTGCTGTAAATCTGGTTACCGGAACCGAGGCGGCTTTATTTGAATCGGGAAGAAAGAAGAATGCACAGGAAAAAAGAGATCATAGTTCGGTTCCCGGCAGAAAAGGCGAAACTTTTAAAGAAGAAGTTGTAAGAAAGAACGATAAAGGTGAAGACATTGATATATATTCGGATGTAAGGCGCGGACCGCTTGTCTGGGAAAAACTTAGTGCGGGTGACCCTGAAGATCCGCCTGAAGTTACTATCATGATAGAACAAAGTAAGCGCGGAAGTAAAAAGGCGTTAGAGTCACTTGAGATGGGACATGCAATGATAGGACTTTCCTACAGCCGTTATAATAAAATGACAAAAAGAAAAGAACGCTATCAGCTTAAAATGGGCTTTTATCCGGGCGGAGGACTGGTTATGGGTACGGCGCTTTCCCAGCTTGGCGGTGCGATAATCGCAGGCAGACTCGAGGAAGACAATACTCATAATTATGATATTTCACGTCGTTATCAGGTAAAGCCGGGGGATATAAACAAGATTCTTCGCGCGGCAGAAACATATGCCGATAAGGGATATGGTTATTATAAGCGAAATTGCACAACATTTGTGGTAGATATGGCAAAGCTTGTTAATCTTCCCGGTACTGACGAACTTAAAGAAGATGAGATGGACTTTAATTTAAAAATGGATTTATTGGTTCATACGGTTACTGCAGGACAAGATTCCGGAATTTATATGGGAGCAAATGCCATATCATCACGTATGAATAAAATGGATTTGGATTATTTGAATTTTGGACAGAAGAGATTTACAAAAGAGGATCTGGAAAGATATTATAAAACTGTCGGAAAGGGAGATATCATAAAAAAAGGATATTCTCCCGGAGGCATTGGAGAGACCTTAAGAAATTCAAATAAAGGAGAACTCGGTGCATATTTTAAGGAACATAAGAAAATAAAAGAAAATGAATTAAATTTAGAAATCGGTACGAAAGGTTCTTTATTATGGACTAAAATTATTCATAAGATTCCGCCTAATCAAATAAATGCTTCGGATGAAGAAGTGATGCAGGCTATTATAGGAGTTGGTGATGGTGGTATCGGGGCACTTATAGATGATGAAAATGCAACATCCGAACAGGTAAGAGCTGCTCATAAAAAAGTAAGAAATGCAATGAAAACAGTAAGCAGATATTATACGGAAAGACTTGGCAATGATGCAAGTCTTAATTCTGACGTTATGAACCTTTTAAGCTTATATGAGGTTGCACTTTCAAATGCGGATGCACTTTATGATGTTGTTTTAAAAAGATCAGTAAAGGGTGACGTGGGCATATCACGTTATGACTTTACACATACGGAAAAACAAATAGTTTTTTGGGATGAAAATAATAAAAAAATAACTGCACATATGAAACCGGGCGAATATGAAGGATACCTGTTATCACATAAGACACCGGAGGAAGCCATAAAGCTAAAAAGCAGATATGAGGAGATAAAAAAGATTCCGAATAAAGAACGAACGAAGGAGCAAAAAGCTGAAATGGACAGGCTCCTTTACGATATAGCGCTGGCAAATGATTTTGCAAGTGCCAACCGATATATTCTGGAAAAGGATACATTCGATGAAAAGGATATAAAATATGCCTTCCATGAACTTCCTGCCATGGAAAAATCGGCAAAAGAAGGAACGCGTATCATTGGAAATTTGATTGAGCATTTTAGTCCAAGCTTTACTTACCAAGGAGTAATATTTGAAAAAATATTCGGAGGTTTCAGAAAGCTAAAACTGGATTCAATTCCTGAATTTAACGATCAGGTTGCTGTGTTGGATCGCTATCTTTTTGAAAAATTTGATAAAAATCGTGAAATGGTAAGGATGGTGCTTAAATGGTTTATAAAAGGAAAGGATAGACAATCAGCAACACTTGCCAATGATTTTTTGTCAGATATGGAGGAAAGCTGTTTGTTACCTGCGTATCATGATGTTCCATCGTTTCAATCCGTATATGTATCTGCTTTTACGATTAAATTAATGAATAATGGTTCGAAAACTGCCACATGGCTTATAAATGAGATTGATTCCATAAAAAATCAGGGAGGTATGTAAAAGTAAGACTTTGGAATACAGGGAAATAACTAAAGAAGACTTAGATAATTATAAAACACTTATGCTTCCGATGATTTATGAAGAGCTTTCCGAGCAGGAGGACATTAATTCGGAATATATCTGTATAGCATCATGGCTAAACAATGAGCCGGCAGGCGTTATAATAACGGAGCTTGAAGGAAACGGAGATATAAATTTACTTAGTATCTGGACGGCTCAAAAATACAGACGTATGGGAATAGCGTCGGCACTTAAAGATAAGATGACTGAGGTTGCCGTAAATCTGTATGATTGGGAGGAGGGTCAGTACGGAGATGACATTATCCTAAAGACCATGTACTCCCTCGGAGACGAATACCGAAAGCCTTTTGAAAGCTGGCTTGAAAAAAATGATTTTACGGATTTTTGCATTTTGAAAAATGCAGAGGACAACAACCCGGAAATAAAAAGTGCTACGGCTGAGATACATTTTATGCGATTTACAGGTTGATTATTAAAAAACATATTTAAAAACATGTTGTAAATACAGCAGGATTTGTATTAAAATTCATATAACAAGCTGTTGATAACAAATGCTTATTAATATAAAAATCGGGAGATATTATGAGACAGGATACAAAAAAATACTTTGATATGCCTGAGGCTTTTTTAAAGTCACTTTCCGAGAGGGGCTATAAGGAGGTTTCGTGGGAACTGCAAAAGGTTTTCGATCCATACTATGATAAAATGAACGGACACTGGTGCGCAAATACCAGTTTCCTTAATTTTTGGA
>JAFSZR010000203.1 GCA_017459135.1 Lachnospiraceae bacterium
GAAGAACAGAATTTATGAAAGACTTAAGGTTTCAAATCTTTCATCCGTTCAAATATATCTTTCAAGGCTTATTCCGCTTGTATTTGTTGTTTTTATGGGAATCGGAGCTGCTTCAATAATCTCAGCGTTTGTTTTAGGAGTTCATTGGGGAAATATTGCACTTTCAGCATTATTGCTTCTTCTTATGGTTTTGGCTGCAACAGCATTTGAGATAATGATATATTATATATCAAACAGTATGTTGGCAACCGTAATTATTAGTTTCGGATTAGTTTGGATAATGGGATTCATAGGAGGTAGCTTTGAAACTTATATGTTATCGGGATTTTCGGATTCGGTTAAAAACTGTTCACCGATTTACCATGTAAACAGGGCATTGGTTGAGCTTTCGAGTATGGGAAAAAGTGATTATGTATTAAGTGCAATTATATATTTGACAGTAATAACAATTATAAGCTCACTTGTATCGGTTGTTGTAGGAAGCATAAGGAGGTTGGACAGATAATGAAAGAAATAATAAAAACGACATTAAAACTTCTTGTAAGAAATAAAGGCTTTTGGTTTTTCGTTATAATCAGTCCGCTTTTATCAACATTATGTCTTAAAAACAAGAAGGAAAATCATGCATCCTATGCCGAGGCCCAAAAAGCTCAAATTGAGGAACTTGAAGATGTTGATTCCAAGGTTGCATATTATGGAGGAAAAGGTAAATTTATTATAAAAATATATGATGCTTCGGAAAGTGAGTTATCTGAGTTTTTATTGAATAAGCTTTTGGAAAGCGGCACATTTAAGATTTGCAGAGTAAAAACACCGGATATGACAAAGGAAGATGTGGATGCTCATATGCATTACGACGGATATAATGACAGAATGGGCGCAGCTATATATCTTGATAGAGATTTTGATAAATATGTCTTGCAAAATGATGTATCAAAAGCTTTAACTGTTTATATTTTATCGGATGATGAAAGATATGAACTGCTTCTGAATGAACTAAAAAATGCTGTCGGACAGATTAATTATGCTTCAAATATTTCAATGGCTGAAGGGGATGTAATAAAGGTACTCGAGGAAATGAATAAGACCATTCCCGAAAAAACAGTCAAATCTTTGACCGGAAAGGATAACAGAGAACTTACAAATAAGCAGATCGATAAGAAAGTATTAATAGGATATGCATTTGCGTTGATGACTCTCGGATATGTATTCGGAGGATTATTTATAGCACATACTGTTATAAATGAGCAAAAGGAAATGGTATTGACAAGACTTAAACTTACTAATTTATCAAACATAAAGTATTTCTTTGCGAAATTTATATGCGGAGCGATTGTTTGTGTAATGCTTACGATAATTATGGGATTTTGTACAGTAATCTTTAATGTAAATGATATGGGTATAGGAATGTTTGATTTCCTTCTCATGATTTTCCTTATGGGACTTATTTTCTGTTCTATAAGCCTGTTGATCGGCGTTCTTTTGGGGAATGTTATGAGTGCAAATGTAGCATCATTTTCTCTCTGGAGTATGTCTTCATTGCTTGCCGGACTATATTTTCCTATGGATTACGCAACCAGAACAATTAAAGTTTTATCGTATATGATGCCTCAAAAATGGTTCCTTGAAGCAACGGAAATGATAATGACTAAAGACAATATGGTATATTTTGTGTTATTATGTATTACAGCAGTATATATGATAGTAACAATGAGTCTTGGAAGCGTAGGTATAAAGTTTAAAAATTATGAGTGAAAAAATCAGAGAAAGCTATTTTGTTTTTATCAGATTGACACTTTTGGTAGTGTTAAGCTTATATGGAATATTTAACGAAGCAAAAGCAACAGGAGTATCTTTAAAGATACTCTTGGTTGTTTCGTTTTATATAAGCCTTATGTCAATTAAAGAATTGACCTCGGGAACAAAAAAGAAAATAATTGCTTTTTTAGGCATTATTTTGTTTTTTGCTGTTTTTTATTTTGGGAAGGAATCATTTTATCTTTTGGGGATTTTCAGCGTATATGAAATTCTTTCACTATTTCCTAAGCTTGATTATAAATGGTATTTCGTCCCGCTTTTGTTTTCCGTATTTGATTTGGCTGCCGGAAATATAATTCGACCGATTGTAATTTTTATGATGTCTATACTTTATATACAACATAATTTTGTAATAACAGGATATCAAAAAAGACTATATGAAGATATAGAAGCAGAGCATAAGCTTAAAAAAGATATGCGCGAGCAGGAATATGCAGCCAAAGAGAAAATGAAAAGAAATATGCTCCTTGCAGAAAATCAGATATTGGAAGAAAAAACTCAAATATCACAAACCCTGCATGATAAGCTCGGTCATAATATAAACGGCTCAGTATATCAATTAGAAGGTGTCAAGGTTCTTATGGATAAGGATCCTGAAAAATCAAAATCGATGATTCAGGCGGTTATCGACCAATTAAGAACCGGTATGGATGAAATCAGGGCTATATTGCGGAAAGAAAGACCGAAGAAAAAAGAGCTTGCCATGCTTCAGCTTTATAAGCTTTGCGAAGACTGTAACGCTAAAGGTGTTGAGGCTTCGGTAGAAACCGAAGGTGATGTTGAAAAGATACCGGAAAATGTTTGGGAAGTTATTCTTGATAATGCCTTTGAAGCGGTTTCCAATTCGATGAAATATTCAAAATGCAAACATATAAAAATGAAATTAATAGTTTTTAATAAGATGATAAGATGCAATATAACCGATGACGGAATCGGTTGTAAAAAAATACAAGACGGTATGGGAATTTCGGGAATGAGACAGAGAATAAGACAAATAAACGGTTCTCTTTCTTTTGAAACCGAGGCCGGATTTAGCATAAATATGATTATTCCGGTTGATTAAAAAGGGAGAATGCTTATGGATAAAATAAAGGTTATTATAGCTGATGACAGTGATTTTGTAAGAGACGGAATGAAAATAATACTTGATGTGGACGATGAATTTACCGTTCTCGGAACGGCAGCAAACGGAAGGGAAGCTATCGAGCTTGCAAAAAAAGAAGCACCGGATGTATTCCTTATGGATATACAGATGCCTGAAATGGACGGTATAGAAGCAACAAAGATTATAGTTGAAGAAAACCTCGGAAAAGTTCTTATTCTTACAACCTTTGATGATGACGAGCTTGTAAGACAGGCACTTAAAAACGGAGCAAAGGGTTATTTGATTAAAAATCATACGCCTGAGCATTTAAAGCAGATGATTAAATCCGTTTATTACGGTTCGGGAGTTATGGATGAAAGCGTATTAAATTCACTTACGGTTGAGAATTCATCCGATGAAAAAGGCGCAGCGGGCTTTGAAGCTTCAAATTATTCACCGAGGGAGCTTGAGATTATAAAGGCTGTGGCAGACGGATTGTCCAATAAAGAGATAGCTGATAAACTTTTTATATCAGAAGGTACAGTAAAGAATTATATAACGGGTATTCTTTCGAAGGAAGGAATTCAGCACAGAACGGCTCTTGCGGTATATTATCTGACGGGAAAAAAATAATTTCCATATAATAAATCTTTTTCTTGACATTTATCTTTCATAATGTTATATTACTTGAGTATGCCGCACAGGAAGGTAGAAGTCTGCGCATTTTTGGCGTAGCACCGTAACTGGCGAGTAATGATAATAGGAGGTAACCATATGTACGCAATTATAGCAACAGGCGGTAAGCAGTACAAGGTAGCTGAAGGAGATATCATTAATGTAGAGAAGCTCAACGCAAAAGAAGGCGATGAAGTTACATTTGATGTCGTTGCAATCAATAACGATAAGGATATGCTTTGCGGTGAAGCTTGCAAGAAATCTTCAGTAAAGGCAACTGTTCTTGGCGAAGGCAAGGGCAAAAAGGTTGTTGTCTACAAGTACAAGAGAAAGTCCGGCTATCACAAGAAGCAGGGACACAGACAGCCATTTACTAAGGTTGAGATCAAAGCAATTACTGCTTAATTAAAATTATGATTAATGTAATATTTTATAGGAAATCAGATGGAACATATAAGGGCTTTAGTATGAGCGGACATGCAATGTTCGGTAAATACGGCAAAGATATAGTTTGTTCGGCTGTTTCCGTACTTGCGATAAATACGGTAAATTCCGTTTCGGAGTTGACGGACAATAAGTTCGATATCGAAAAAGGCAAGTCGGGACTTTTAAAGTTTAAATATACATCTGAACCTGATGAAAAAGGACAGTTACTACTTGAGTCGCTGGCTCTCGGGATACTCGGTATCGAAGAAGAGTACGGTAGTAAATATTTACAAGTAAACTTCAAGGAGGTGTAAATATGTTAAAGATGAATTTACAGTTCTTTGCTCATAAGAAGGGTGTTGGTTCTACTAAGAACGGACGTGATTCAGAGGCTAAAAGACTCGGAGCAAAGAGAGCAGACGGTCAGTTCGTTAAGGCCGGAAATATATTATACAGACAGCGTGGAACTAAGATTCACCCTGGTGTGAACGTTGGACGCGGCGGCGACGATACTTTATTCGCACTTGTTGACGGTATCGTACGTTTTGAAAGAAAGGGTAGAGACAAGAAGCAGGTTTCAATCTATCCGGTTTCAACAGAAAACTAGTATTTAAAAAAGCCGGGATTATTATCTCGGCTTTTATTTCGTTATATGAATACGGTTGTTTTTAGTTTGTTTTTGTTATAATTACGGAGGGGGTTATGTTCGCTGACAGAGCAAAAATATTCATAAAATCCGGTAAGGGCGGAGACGGACACGTTTCATTTCGCCGCGAACTCTTTGTGCCTAACGGCGGACCTGACGGCGGAGACGGCGGTAAGGGCGGAGACGTTATTTTCGTTGTTGACGAAGGTATAAATACCCTTACGGATTACAGACATATAAGAAAATATAAGGCGCAGGACGGTGAAGAAGGCGGTAAGAAAAATTGCCACGGTGCCGACGGAGAGGACATTATCTTAAAAGTTCCCGCAGGAACAGTAATTAAAGATGCGGAAACCGGTAAGGTTATACTTGATATGTCCAATAAAACCGAGCCTGTAGTACTTTTAAAAGGCGGTCGCGGCGGAAAGGGTAACAGACATTATGTTACGTCCGTTATGCAGGCGCCTAAATATGCACAGCCGGGACAGCCGGCAAAGGAAATGTGGATAACGCTTGAGCTAAAGGTTATTGCGGATGTTGGACTTGTTGGATTTCCTAATGTAGGTAAATCAACATTTTTATCAAGAGTTACCAATGCAAAACCAAAGATAGCTAACTATCATTTTACAACTCTTAATCCGAATCTCGGTGTTGTCGATTTAGATGAAAATAACGGATTTGTAATAGCTGATATACCGGGTATTATCGAGGGTGCTTCGGAAGGTGTAGGTCTTGGTTTTGAATTTTTAAGACATATAGAAAGAACCAAGGTTTTGATTCATATGGTTGATGCGGCTTCCACCGAGGGAAGAGATCCGATTGTCGATATAGAAACCATTAACAAAGAGCTTGCCTCATACAATGACAAGCTTCCTCAAAGACCGCAGGTTATAGCTGCCAATAAATGTGATGCTTTATACGGCGATGATTATGAAACCGTTATACAGATGCTTAAGGAAGAGTATGAGCCGAAGGGCATAAAGGTATTTCCGATATCTGCTGTATCCGGTAAAGGTCTTAATGAACTTCTATGGTATGTTAACGGGCTTGTAAAAGAGGCTGAAGTAGATGTTGTGGAATTTGAGCCTGAAATGGAGATTGATTTCCCTGATAATCCTGAACTTCCTTTTGAAGTTTGGAAAGATGAGGATGGAGTATTCAGAGTTGAAGGACCTCGTATAGAAAGAATGCTCGGTTATACAAACCTTGAGTCTGAAAAAGGATTTGCATTCTTCCAAAATTTCCTTAAGGATAACGGTATTCTTGATAAGCTTGAGGAACTCGGAATAAACGAAGGCGATACAGTCAGATTATACGGACTTGAATTTGATTATTATAAGTAAACGATACTTATTTATATATTGCTGATTAACGGAGGAAAAATATGACAAGTAAACAAAGGGCTTATTTAAAAGGTCTTGCAATGAATATAGATCCGGTTATAAATATCGGAAAATCAAGCCTTACACCTGAAGTAACCGCTGCAATTGATGAAGCTTTCAATACAAGAGAGCTTATTAAGGTTGGAGTATTAAAGAACTGTCTTGATGATCCGCGTGCAATTGCGGAAGCCGTAGCGGAAAGAACAAAGAGCCAGGTTGTACAGGTTGTCGGAAAAAAGATTGTTTTGTATAAACCGGACAAGAAGAATCCAAAGATAATATTACCGTAGTTTTTATTGTCAAATATATAGAAAATATTGATTATATTATATTTTTATGAAAAAAGAATCTGTTTTTTTAAAATACAATTGTATAGCCATACTCGGAGGAACTTTTAACCCGATTCACAACGGACATATTATGCTTGCAAAAAAGGCAATCGAACAGTTTGAAGACATTGAAAAGGTTATTGTGATTCCGAACAATAAACCGGCATATAAAGGTTCAAACGAGATTATTAGTTCAAAAGAACGTATCGATATGATAAAAAATGCGATTGAGCCGTTTGAGTTTATGGATATTTCGGATATTGAAATCAAAAGAGGCGGAATAACATATACTTATGATACATTAAAACAGATTTATGAAATAAATGATAAAATAAAAATATACTATATAATCGGTGCGGATTCATTATTTACGTTTGATAAATGGTACAGATATAAGGATTTACTCGGTATGTGTACAATTCTTGCGGCTAAAAGAAAAAGCGACCTTACGGATATGGATTCCTGCGTGCATATGTTAAGAAAAGAAAATTCCAAGACGGATATCAGAATTATTAATTCGCACGAAATGGATATATCTTCGTCGGCAA
>JAFSZR010000204.1 GCA_017459135.1 Lachnospiraceae bacterium
CGGAATCATATACAACGATTTGGAATTCAGAGAAGGAAAAGAGTATACCATTAGTTATGACTTTGATAATGAAGAGTATAAAGAGCTGCTTGATAAATATGATATAAAGTCCACAGCCGGAAATGGCAGCGAATTCGAGCAGGCAAAGAATCTTATGAACGAGTATTCAGGAAGGCTTACGCATTACAGTAGTTACGATAATCATATTGAGATGAATGCCATAGCGTTGCTTGATTACAGCCTGGATAATAAAGAACATGGAATCAATTGCAGAAACAAAGCTCAGATTTTAAATGAAATGTGTCTTGCACTCGGAATATATTCAAGGAAGGTATGGATAATGCCTAATTCAATATATGACACTGACTGCCATGTGGTAAACGAGGTTTGGGATTCGAAATACAACAAATGGATTATGCTTGATATAACCAATAATATGTATTGGGTTGACGAGGCCGGAAATCCGTTATCAGTATTGGAAATTCGTACCAAAATAGCAAATCAGGAGTTTTGTACACCGGTAGATCCAAAGGATAATCTTGAGGATTTGGAAAAGTCATTGGACAGAAACTACGCAACCTTTTTATACATAGCCAAAAATATGGTTTATATGGGATATTGTGATGTAAATACAAAAAACGAATCTGAGAACAGACTTCTTTTGATCCCAAAAAATCTGGATACGAATTATGAATTCATTGTATCGGAAAAGGTTATAATCGCAGAACCGAAATAAAACAATAGATTTAGTGATAATAAATTGAATGGATAAACGATAAGCATAATAATATATCGTCCCTTTCGGGGCGATATTTTTGCTTTTTTTGTGTATTTTTTTAAATACAATAATTTATAAAAAAAACATTTACAAATATTGCGTTAAATGATATATTGCACGTGGATGGTATTCGAATATGCAGTATTAAACTGTATGAGAAACTGTACCGGAAATTAAATAAGGTTCTAAAGGAGAAACGCTATGAAGGTTGGTTTTATCGGAGCCGGCAAGATGGGCTTTACTCTGGGAAAGCATATGGTCGAGCACAGTATCAGTGTGGGAGGCTATTACAGCAGAACCCTTGAAAGTGCCAAAAAAGCGGCTGAATTTACAACTTCCCATTGTTATGAATCCTTAAGTGAACTTGTAAATGGTAATGATGTCATATTTATCACTGTTCCTGACGGGCAGATTGCTGTTACGGCCAAGGCGCTGGACAGACTTGATGCAAATTTATCGGGAAAGATAATATGTCACACCAGTGGGGCTCTTTCCTCACAGGTTTTTTCTGGTATGGATAGCCGGATTTACGGTTATTCGATACATCCTATATATGCAGTCAATTCTAAGACTGAATCATATATAAATTTCAATCAGGCATTTATAACAATTGAAGGACATGAAGCTAAAATCGATGTAATGACGGATTTGTTTAAGGACATGGGACATCAGGTTAAGGTAATAAGCGCGGATGACAAGGTAAAATATCATGGCGCGGCCGTGTTTGCAAGCAATCTTGTAATCGGACTTTATCACAAGAGCATGAAGCTTATGGAAGAGTGCGGATTTAGCGAGAGTGAAGCGGAGGAAGCCTTAAAGCCTTTGTTTAGGAACAATGCGGAAAACCTTATAAATAAGGGCTGCAGGGATGCGCTTACGGGTCCGGTGGAAAGATGCGATACCGAAACGGTTAGAAAGCACATAAACGTCCTTTCCGGCGATGAGCTTGATGTGTACAAATTGCTTTCAAAGGAACTGGTTGGGATTTCTGAAGCAAAACACGTTTTGGATGAAAACTATGATTTCAGTGAAATGAAAAAACTGCTGTAGCTATTGTGTGGAACACTTTTAAGAGTTCCGGCGGCATATGCCTTTACAGGCATAAGAGTATATAGGAGGTAAATATTATGAAAAAAACAGTTTTAACATTTGCAAAGGCTAAGGAAAACGGCGAGAAGCTTACTATGCTTACAGCATATGATTATTCAACTGCCAAGCTTATTGATCAGGCAGGTATTGATGCAATTTTGGTAGGAGATTCACTCGGTAATGTAATGCTCGGATATGAGGATACATTATCGGTTACCGTCGATGATATGATTCATCACGGAGCAGCTGTGGCAAGAGGAGCTAAAGAAGCGCTGGTAGTTATAGATATGCCTTTTATGTCATACCAGACATCGGTTTATGATGCTGTTGTCAATGCAGGAAGGCTTATGAAGGAAGGACACGCACAGGCAGTCAAACTTGAGGGTGGAGTAGAGGTTGCACCTCAGATTAAGGCCATTGTTGATGCTGGAATTCCCGTAATGGCACATATCGGACTTACACCACAGAGTATAAATGCATTTGGCGGCTTTAAGGTTCAGGGCAAGAGCGAAGCTCAGGCTAAGAAGCTTGTAGAGGATGCACTTGCGGTACAGGAAGCGGGTGCATTTGCGGTAACGCTCGAATGCGTACCTGAGAAACTTGCTACACTTGTTACCAAGAAGCTTTATATTCCGACAATCGGTATCGGTGCCGGTGCAGGCTGCGACGGACAGATTCTTGTATATGCCGATATGCTCGGTATGTTCTCGGACTTCACACCGAAGTTTGTAAAGAGATTTGCCGAAACCGGACAGGTTATGACAGATGCTTTTAAGGCTTATGTTGAGGAAGTTAAGGCAGGTACTTACCCTGAGGCAAAGCATACTTATGCAATTGATGATGATGTAATTGAAAAATTATACTAATGTGACATGTCACACAATTATATATAAAAAAGGAGACGGACAAATGGAAATCGTATCAACCATAAAGGAAGTAAGAGACAGAGTTAAAGCATGGAGAAAGGAAGGTCTTACGGTCGGACTTGTGCCAACCATGGGATTTCTTCATGAGGGCCATAAGAGCCTTATAGACAGAGCAGTAAAGGAAAATGACAGAGTAGTGGTAAGTGATTTTGTAAATCCTATGCAGTTTGGTCCTACCGAGGACCTTGCAAGCTATCCGAGAGATTTGGAGGCCGATGCAAAGCTTTGTGAGGCAGCAGGCGCATCACTTATCTTTCATCCGGAGCCGGAAGAAATGTATAAAGAGGGCTTTTGCTCCTTCGTAGATATGACGGGGCTTACAGAGGCACTTTGCGGTCTTTCAAGACCTGTACATTTCAGAGGAGTTTGCACGGTTGTAAATAAGTTATTTAATATTGTTACACCTGACAGGGCATACTTCGGAGAAAAAGATGCCCAGCAGCTTGCTGTAGTAAAGCGTATGGTTAAGGATTTAAATATGGATATAGAAATAGTCGGCTGCCCTATCATAAGAGAAGCCGACGGACTTGCCAAGAGCTCAAGAAATACATATCTTTCACCTGCATCAAGACAGGCAGCATTGGTCTTAAGCAAATCCATATTTATGGCAAAGAAGATGGTAGAAGACGGCGAGCGCGATGCCGAAAAGGTTAAAAAAGCAATGCGCGAGCTTATAGAATCCGAACCGCTTGCAACCATTGACTATGTAGAAATCGTTGATGTAAACACTATGAAGAGTATTGACGTTATAAAAGGAGAAATCCTTTGTGCAATCGCCGTAAACATCGGCGGTGAAGCACGACTTATCGATAATTTTATGATGACTGTATAGATAAAGATATGTTAATGTTTAATTAACTTGGCAGGTATCTTTGATTTTGATAATTCATAAGCAGGTACTCTGAGTCCGCCGGCACTTAGTGGATTAATACAGGAAAACATATAACGAACGAATGTGAGTTGATATGTTTGACAGGATTAAGACACTTAGTACCGCTGCGAGACGAGGGTAGCGAGAGCGTGCCTGCGATGAATTAATCAAAATCAAAGATACCTTCAAAGAGAGAGGTAAGATATGATTTTAAATGTTTTAAAGAGTAAAATCCACAGAGCCACCGTTGTTCAGGCGGACATTGAATACGTCGGAAGCATAACCATAGACGAAGCTCTTATGGAAGCTGCCGGAATAATCGAATACGAAAAGGTTCAGGTGGTTGATGTAGATAACGGAAACCGTCTTGAAACCTATGTAATTGCCGGTGAAAAGGGAAGCGGTATGATTTGCCTTAACGGAGCTGCTGCAAGACTTGTAAATATAGGCGATAAGGTTATCATCATGTGTTATGCGCAGATGACACCTGAGGAAGCAAAGGAAAACAAGCCTTATGTTGTATTTGTTGATGATGACAATAAGGTAGCAAATGTATCAAGATATGAGAAGCACGGTCTTCTTACGGAAGACTTTCTGTAGAATTCAGACTTTTTTGGCTTTAGATTTTGGCTGATATAACAACATGTAACCGTGTTTTATGATTGATAAAAAGGGAGGACATGAAGATGCTTAAAGGAAAGACAGTTGTGCTCGGAGTTACGGGCAGTATCGCTGCATATAAGATTGCCAATCTTGCAAGCATGCTGGTTAAACTAAATGCTGATGTACAGGTTATTATGACAAAAAATGCAACGAATTTTATAAATCCGATTACCTTTGAAACACTTACAGGAAATAAATGTCTGGTAGATACCTTCGACAGAAACTTTCAGTACAGCGTGGAGCATGTTGCACTTGCAAAGAAAGCTTCTGTGTTTATGATTGCACCTGCATCCGCAAACGTAATAGGAAAGATAGCAAACGGTATAGCCGACGATATGCTTACGACTACCGTTATGGCATGTACATGCAAGAAAATCATTGCACCTGCCATGAATACAAATATGTTTGAAAATCCGATTGTTCAGGATAATTTAAAAAGGCTTGAACACTACGGTATGGAAATCGTTTCGCCTGCAAGCGGAAGACTTGCCTGCGGAGATGTCGGTGCAGGCAAGCTGCCCGATGAAGCTGTTTTGCTTGATTATATTATTAAAGAGATAAAACACGAAAAGGATATGGTTGGAAAGACCGTTCTTGTAACGGCGGGACCGACACAGGAAGCTATTGACCCGGTAAGATATATAACCAATCATTCAACGGGTAAAATGGGATATGCCATAGCAAGATGTGCCATGGAAAGAGGCGCAAGGGTTATTCTTGTAACAGGCGTAACATCGATTGCACCGCCTCCTTTTGTAGAGGTTGTTAATATAGTGAGTGCGGCTGATATGTACGATGCCGTTATGAAATATAAGGACGAAGCAGATATAATCATAAAGTCTGCCGCTGTAGCTGATTATACACCGTGTGATGTAGCTAACGAGAAGATTAAGAAAAAGGATGGCGATATGAGTATTCCTTTAAGCAGAACCAAGGATATTCTTAAAGAACTTGGAGCAACCAAACGTGACGGACAGTTTATCTGCGGCTTTTCCATGGAAACTGAAAATCTTATCGAGAATTCAAGAGCAAAGCTTGACAAGAAAAATGTCGATATGATAGCAGCCAACAGCTTAAGAGTTGAGGGTGCGGGTTTCGGAACGGACACAAATGTTATAACGCTTATTACAAAAGATGATACCGTAGAATTGCCTATTATGAGCAAGTCTGAGGCGGCTGAAAAAATTCTTGATAAAATTTTAAAATTACCTCTTGACAAATAAAAATAAATGTGCAATACTGACACACGTAAAGCAAAGGCGCTTTAGAAGATGATACTTCTAAGGCGCCTTTTTTTCGTTATAAAATATGCTGACATAAAAATGCTGTAAAAAAAGAAGGGAGAAAAAATTATGGTAAAAAACATTCCGGAGCTTTATGGAAGCTTAGTATTTAATGACAAGATTATGAGAGATAAGTTGCCTAAGGATATATATAAGGCACTTAAGAAGACCATTGAGAACAATACACACCTCGAGCTTGATGTAGCCAATTCGGTTGCAGTTGCTATGAAGGAGTGGGCGGTAGAAAATGGTGCAACACATTATACACATTGGTTCCAACCGATGACAGGTTATACCGCAGAGAAGCATGACAGCTTTATTACTCCTGTAGGTGACGGACAAATTATCATGGATTTCTCCGGCAAGGAACTTGTAAAGGGTGAGCCTGATGCTTCAAGTTTTCCATCAGGAGGACTTAGAGCAACATTTGAAGCAAGAGGATATACAGCTTGGGATCCTACTTCGCCGGCGTTCGTTAAGGACGGAACACTTTACATACCGACAGCGTTTTGCTCATACAGCGGTGAGGCGCTTGATAAGAAGACACCGCTTCTTCGTTCGATGGAAGCACTTAATAAGGAAGCAACCAAGATGCTTCATCTTCTCGGAAGAACAGACGTAACAAACGTATCTACAACGGTTGGTCCTGAGCAGGAATACTTCCTTGTAGACAGAGAATTATATAATCAGAGAAAAGATTTGATATTTACCGGAAGAACACTTCTCGGTGCAATGCCTCCTAAGGGACAGGAGATGGAGGATCATTATTTCGGAGCATTAAAGCCAAGGATTTCAGCTTTTATGCATGACCTTGATGAAGAGCTTTGGAAGCTTGGAATACCGGCTAAGACAAAGCACAACGAGGTTGCACCTGCTCAGCACGAGCTTGCTCCTGTATTTGATTTAACCAATGTAGCAGTTGATCATAATCAGCTTACTATGGAAGTTATGAAGAAGGTTGCTGCTAAGCATGGTCTTGTATGTCTCTTACACGAGAAGCCGTTTGACGGAATCAACGGTTCGGGTAAGCACAACAACTGATCACTTTCAACCAATACGGGTGTTAACCTCCTTGAACCGGGTAAGACACCTGCAGACAATATTCAGTTCCTTGTATTTCTTATGGCAGTAATAAAGGCAGTTGATGATTATGCAGACCTTATGAGAATATCTGTTGCGAGTGCCGGAAACGATCACAGACTTGGAGCAAACGAAGCACCTCCTGCAATAGTTTCAATCTTTCTTGGAGAAGAGTTAAACGGAATAATCGAAGCAATCGAAAAAGATGAGATATTTAATCAGCAGGATAGAGTAAGAATGGAAACCGGAGCAACTGTTCTTCCTCACTTCTTCAGAGATACAACAGACAGAAACAGAACTTCACCTTTCGCATTTACCGGTAATAAGTTTGAGTTCCGTATGCTTGGTTCGGAGATTTCAGTAGCAGGACCTAACATAGTTCTTAATACTGCAGTAGCAGAGGCATTAAGCCAGTTCTATGAGGAACTTAAGGATGCAAATACCGATGATATTAAGACGGCAGTTCATCAGTTGGTTAAGCGTGCTATCGCAAAGCATAAGAAGGTTATATTTAACGGTAACGGTTATACCGATGAATGGATTGAAGAAGCAGAGAAGAGAGGTCTTTACAACTTAAAGTCAACTCCGGAAGCACTTCCTCATTTCGTAGATGAAAAGAATATCAGCTTATTTACTAAGCATGGTGTATTTACTGAGACAGAGATGAAATCAAGATATGAGATTCTTGTTGAGAATTACTGCAAGACCATTCATATCGAGGCAAAGACATTACAAAGTATGTTAAGCCATGATTTCCTTCCAGCATTGTATTCATATGAGGATGAATTAAGTAATACAATCAATGTTAAGAAGGAAGCAGCAGGCATCGAAAGCAAGTCAGGCAAGGCAGAGCTTCAGGCTATGTCAGACGCTTATGATAAGATTTATGAGCTTCTTACTAAGTTCAAAGAGGATACAAAGAGTGCAGAACTTATGGCAGAAGAAGACGTATACAAGGCATCATTCTACTACCATGATGTAATTCTTTCTGAAATGGATGAGATTCGTAAGGTGGCAGATGAGGTCGAGGACAGTATTCCTACACATCTTCTTCCGTATCCGACTTATGAAGAATTGCTGTTTAATGTATAGATAAAATGACATAATGAATTTTTTCGGTATAGGGAGACGAAAAAATGAACTTAGATTTAAATGATACAGTAGATGATAAGCTGCATGAGGAATGCGGAGTCTTTGGAATATATGCACCGGAAGACGAGCAGGTTGCACACACCATATATTATGGATTAAGTGCACTGCAGCACAGAGGTCAGGAGGCAGCCGGAATGGCGGTATGCAACACAAGGGGACCGATGTGGAATGTAAGCTCACATAAGGAAATGGGACTTGTAAATGAAGTCTTTCACGGTGATACACTTAACAGACTTATCGGCAATTTAGGTGTCGGGCATGTAAGATACTCGACAACCGGAGAAAGCAGCATCATAAATGCTCAACCGTTGGTGCTTAACTACTTTAAAGGTACACTTGCACTGGTGCATAACGGCAATATAACAAATGCCGAAGAGCTTAAAGAAGACCTGATTAAACAGGGTGCGGTTTTTTTTACCTCAACGGATTCGGAGGTAATAGCCTGTGAGATAGCCATTAACCGTACCGAGACAGACAGTGTGGAGCAGGCGATTATAAAGACGGCGCATAAGCTTAAAGGCGGATATGCATTGATAGTAATGAGTCCGAGAAAGCTTATCGGAGTAAGAGATCCTTTGGGACTTAAGCCTCTCTGCCTCGGAAAAAGAGGAAAAAGCTACATACTTGCTTCCGAAAGCTGTGCACTGGCTTCAGTAGATGCGGAGTTTGTAAGAGACATTAAGCCGGGTGAAATCGTTACGATAACGCCTGAAGGAGTTAAATCAGACTTTAGTCTGTGTCAGCAAAGACAGGCACATTGCATATTTGAATATATATACTTTGCAAGACTTGACTCGGTAATCGACGGAATAAATGTATATGACGCCAGAATAAATGCCGGTAAAGCACTTGCAAGAGCCTATCCGGTTGAAGCGGATTTGGTTGTGGGAGTTCCCGACTCGGGGCTTGCGGCAGCTAAGGGATACTCGGAAGAGTCGGGTATACCGTTTGGAATGGCCTTTCACAAAAACAGCTATGTGGGCAGAACATTTATAAAGCCTACACAGGAGGAACGTGAATCGGCGGTTCATATGAAGCTGAGCGTAATAAAAAGTGTGGTTAAGGACAAAAGAATAGTACTTATCGATGATTCGATAGTACGAGGCACGACAATGGCAAATCTTATAACTATGTTAAAGAGTGCCGGAGCAAAGAGTGTTCATGTAAGAATAAGTTCACCGCCGTTTTTGTATCCTTGTTACTACGGTACGGACGTACCGAATGCAAATCAGTTGATTGCATCAAAGCACTCGTCGGAGGACATAAGAAAAAGCATAGGAGCCGACTCACTCGGCTACATGCGAACAGAAGATTTTAAAGAGATGGTTGGAGACTTACCTATATGTATGGCTTGCTTTGATAACAACTATCCCGTTTAAAATAAAATTATATAGTTTAAAA
>JAFSZR010000205.1 GCA_017459135.1 Lachnospiraceae bacterium
CAGAAAACAAACGCTTACAAATGCCGAAAGATATACAACAGATAAGCTTGATGATTTGTCAAATACGATTCTCGGTGCTGAGGACAAGCTTTACGCCCTTGAATATGAAACTTATGTTTCCTTACGCGATAAAGTAGGAGAGGCGATTAAGAGAGTTCAAAGTACAGCACATTATATAGCTTTAATAGATGCTTTGGCTTCACTTTCGCATGTTGCCGAAAAGAATAATTATGTAAGACCTACGCTTAATGATAAAGGCGTTATTGATATAAAAGACGGCCGACATCCGGTTGTGGAAAAGGTTCTCGGAAATGATTTATTTGTATCAAACGATACCTTCCTTGATAATGAAAATAATCGTATTTCAATTATAACGGGTCCCAATATGGCCGGTAAATCGACCTATATGCGTCAGACCGCACTTATAGTGCTTATGGCTCAAATCGGTTCGTTTGTTCCGGCTAAGTCTGCCGAAATAGGTTTGTGCGACAGAATATTTACGAGAGTGGGAGCATCCGATGATCTTGCTTCGGGACAATCCACTTTTATGATTGAAATGAATGAGGTTGCAAACATATTAAGAAATGCAACAAAAAACAGTCTTCTTATACTTGATGAGATCGGACGAGGTACATCGACATTTGACGGATTAAGTATAGCCTGGGCTGTTGTTGAGTATATAGCAAATACCGAACTTTTGGGTGCAAAGACATTATTTGCAACTCATTATCACGAGCTTACCGAGCTTGAAGGAAAGCTTGATTCGGTCAATAACTATTGTATTGCAATAAAAGAAAAAGGTGACGATATAGTTTTCTTGAGAAAAATTATAAAAGGCGGAGCAGACAGAAGTTACGGTATTCAGGTTGCGCGTCTGGCGGGTGTACCTGATTTGGTTCTTAAGAGAGCAGGAGAAATATGTAACCAGCTTATAGCTTCCGATATTACCAATCAGGTTAAGAATATTGATGTTGAAGGAAGCTATGAAAATATAAAAAATAACAGTAAAAAAGAAAGCTATGAACAAATGTCTTTATTCGGTATAAATGCAGAGGCCGAAGTTATCGAAGAGATTAAAAATATGGACATTAATAATCTTACTCCGATTAATGCAATGCTTTATTTACAAGAACTTCAAAAAAAGCTGAAAGGATAAAAAAATGATCAGACTGCTTGATAAAAATGTAGTTGATAAAATAGCTGCCGGTGAAGTTATAGAAAGACCGTCATCGGTTGTTAAGGAGCTTTTGGAAAATTCGATAGATGCGGGTGCAAAAGATATAACCGTAGAAATAAAAGAGGGCGGTACAACATTTATAAGAGTAACCGACAACGGGTGCGGTATACCTAAAGAAGAGGTTAGAACCGCATATATGCGCCATGCAACAAGTAAGATTGAAAACGAAGAAGACTTAAACAGTATTTCATCGCTCGGTTTTCGCGGTGAGGCTTTATCTACCATAGCTGCCGTTGCACAGACCGAAATGATAACGAAAACAGCTGACAGTTTAACCGGTATAAAATATGTAATACACGGCGGAGTAGAGGTTGAATATAAGGAAGTCGGTGTTCCGGACGGAACAACCATTGTAGTTAGAAATCTCTTTTTTAATACCCCTGCTCGTAAAAAGTTTCTTAAAACCGCTATGACTGAAGGTTCGTATATTAACGATCTGGTTCTCAAGCTTGCGCTTAGTCATCCGGAGATTGGTTTTAAGCTTATTTCAAACGGAAAAGCCAATATTTCAACCGCCGGGAACGGAAATATTAAAGATAATATCTATCAGCTTTTCGGTCGTGACATAAGCAATAACCTTTTACCGATAAGCTTTGAAAATGCAAATATAAAGCTTGAAGGTTATGTCGGAAAACCATTTATATCAAGAGGAAA
>JAFSZR010000206.1 GCA_017459135.1 Lachnospiraceae bacterium
AATTCTGTTTCTTTTTATTGTACTGGCTACGGTTTTTGTGTCCAGCGGATTAAGTAATCTTGTATCCGTATTAAACGGTCTTGATTACTATATTGAGCAGGCAGTCGGTGAAAAGGATGATTATTTTCTCGTCGTTGAATCTGGCGGTGAAAATATGACAGAGGTTCTTGACTCTATTGAGTCTGTTAAATCTTACGGGTACGATGAAGTGCTCAGTTATAGTGACGAGGTGCTTGATAAAAACAAAAAGAAAATCGAATGGGACGGAGGTATCAGTCTTTGCACCCCGAAGCTTTTATATACGAAGCTTTTTGATTCGGATAATAAAGAAATTAAAAATGTCGAAAAAGGACATATTTATATTTCTGTAAAATTTATAAATGAATACAAAATAAATGTAGGTGATGAAATAACCATAAAGCTTGGTGATGAAGAAAGAACATATATCGTCGACGGGGGTTTAAAGGATGCGGTTTTGGGTTCAAGGCTTTCAGGTAATAATAAATTTCTTTTGAATGAAGCGGATTATGATGAGTTTAATAATTCAGGTACAGTCACTGAAGCAAGAATGGTATATATCGAAACGGATGATGTTAAGAGTATTAAAAATGAAGTTGCCAAGATAGATGGTTTGGATGCGGAGCTTCCGAGAAGTACGATAGTAATGACATATATAATTGACATAATGGTAGCGTTTATCATTGTAATACTAAGTATATGCCTTATTATAGTATCCTTTGTAATACTTAAGTTTTCAATCGGATTTACCATTCAGGATGACTTCCGTGAAATCGGTGTCATGAAGGCAATAGGTTTAAGGAATTTTAAAATAAGAAGACTTTATCTTGTAAAATATATGGCACTTGCGGCAGTAGGTGCGGTTATAGGCTGTATCATAAGCTTTCCGTTCGGAAACATGCTTATGAAGAGTGTTACGGAAAATATGATGCTGGGTAATACCTTTGGAGAGGTAATAAATCTGCTCGGTGCATTACTTGTATTTTTAATCATAATGTGGCTTGCCTATATTTCAACCGGTAAGGTTAAGAAAATGACGCCTATCGATGCCATTAGAAACGGAGAAACAGGTGAAAGATTTAAGAAAAAAAGAGGCTACCGCATAAGTAAAAGCCATTCCAAAAACTTTGTTTACCTTGCATGGAATGATATAGTGAGCAGTCCGAAAAGATTTTTAAATATTGTAATATCGTTTGGAATCTGTTCCCTGTTTTTACTTATATTATCAAACTTTACTGCCACACTTGACAGTACTGCTTTTATAGACACATTTTGTATGAGAGCTGATATTTATCTTAGCAATGAAGATGCAAATACTTTGGAACTTGACGGAGTATTTGCCCAATATGATGACAGTGAAGAGGCTTTAAAGCTTGAAGGTAAGAAAGCAAATTATGTGAGTGATTTTTCTCAATTTGAAAACGGAGATAAAATGTATGAGGCTTATCTTAAGAAGGTTGAGGAAAAGCTCAATGAGGAAGGTATGCCGGCAAAGGTAAGCTGTGATGTTCTTTTTACATATAATTTAACATTTAATGATAAAGATTATAATTTTACATTTATTAAAATTATGGGTAATAAAAGCGGTGATTATCCTATGACAAAAGGAAGTGCACCACAGAATAAAAACGAAATTGCCATAACCAATACGATAGCAAAGTCCACAGGGATTAAAATAGGCGATACAGTTGAGATAGATTATGGTGATAAAAAGGAAAAATGTACTGTGACAGGTATGTATCAGAGCCTGAACAATCTTGGTAATGTTATCAGATTATATGATGATGCACCCGTATCACTTTCGCATTACAGCGGAAATGTACCTATACTTATAACCTTTACTGACAATCCCTCGGAAAATGAGATAGAGAAAAGAAAAGAAAAAATTAAGGATATTTTTAATACAAATACGGTTATGAATCAGAGGGAATTTTGTGTTGACTGCATAGGAGCACTTGATGCCATGAAGGCTGCTGAGCTTTTGCTTGTGGCAATTACCGTTATAGTAATCGTACTTGTAACAATAATGATGGAAAGAAGCTTCATTACAAAAGAGAAAAAGCAGATAGCGATTTTGAAGGCTATAGGCTTTAGAGACAGTGATGTAAAAAAATGGCAGGTAATGAGATTCTTAATTCTCTCACTTATATCGGTAGTTATAGCGATGGCGGTTTCCATACCTGTAACGGATTTTGTCGGTGATGCTATTTTCTCCGGAATGGGAGCGGATAGTATAAGGTGGGCTCATAATATAAGCGGTCTGATAAAATATCCTGTATTTCTTGTGGCGTTAACGGTTCTTATAGCATGGCTTACGTCATTATATACCGGAAAGGTTAAGGCAAGGGATACAGCAAGTATAGAATAGTATGTAAGATGTTTTTCGGATAATCGAGTGATTGAACAATTGTATGAACATAAAAAAGGAGAATGAATATGTCGGTTGTATTGGAAGTAAAAGATTTATGTAAAACCTATGTTATGGATAAAAGACAAAATAACGTGCTTAAAAATGTCAGCTTTAAGGTTGAAGCTGGTGAGATGGTTGCAATAATGGGACCGTCCGCCTCCGGAAAATCAACACTTTTATACAGTGTGTCAGGTATGGATGAGGCAACAAGCGGAACAGTGCTTTTTAATGATAAGGACATTACAAAAATGAAAAAGAATGAACTATCGGATATCAGACTTGATGAGATGGGATTTATATTTCAGCAAATGTTTATGATGAAGAATCTGACCATACTTGATAATATTCTGCTTCCGGGACTTCAAAGTAAAAAACTTGAAAGAAGTCGTACGGAGGTTAAGGAGTATGGAGAGGCACTTATGAGAAAACTTGGTATCATAGAGACTGCGGATAATGATATAAATGAGGTTTCGGGCGGACAACTTCAACGTGCATGTATATGCCGAAGTCTTATAAATAAGCCGTCGCTTTTGTTTGCCGATGAACCTACGGGAGCTTTAAACAGAGCTTCATCAGACGAGGTTATGCAGGAGCTTACTAAGATAAATAAGGAGGGCACAAGTATCATGATGGTAACCCATGATTCAAAGGTTGCCGCTAAATGTACAAGAGTGCTTTATATAAGCGATGGAAATATCGAGGGTGAATTTATAAATGATTCGGAGAAGTCAGACAGAGAGAGGGAAAGAGCACTTAACAACTGGCTTATGGATCTTGGATGGTAAAATGGCGTTTTTTATAACAGGTCAGACGGAAAGCTGTTATTATATGTATATAAAGACTCATTTTTGGCGTGTTTTTTTGTATAATATGTTACTTTAGAAATAATTCCACTTGTGCTATAATAACGAGCATGAGTGGAATTTTTAGTTTGAAATTTGTTTTCCTACGGGGAAAGGAGTTTTTATGTCATATGTTGAATATGAAAAAGCGCAGAAGGCAGGGCTTAAGGCATTTAAGACGGCTGTATCCAAGGGAGAAGATGCTTATCTTCCTGTGCTGGATGAGATATTAAAGGATGTTGATATAGTAGGCGAGGTTAGTCTCGGGCTTGTGCAGATACCGCTTGAAAATGTGGTAGGGACAAGTAATGCCGGTCGAACCTATGCCTTTGCAAATAATTTTATGCCGATTCTTGATTATAAAACAGAATTCGGCGTTAAGTGGTCTACGCTTTGTGACAGCCAGATAGAGGAAGGAATCCGCGAGCCTATTAAGGTTTATGAATACCTTAATAAGTTCTATGTCATAGAGGGAAATAAGCGTGTGTCAGTGCTTAAGTATTTTGGTGCGGTAAATGTCTCGGCAACTGTAATGCGTAAAATACCTAAGCTTACGGATGATTTGGAAACAAGAATCTATTATGAGTTTATGGATTTCTATAAGCTCACGGATATAAATTATATATGGTTTTCGCAGGAAGGTTTTTTCAAAAGACTCCTTGAGCTTACATCAGAGAATCCTAATGAGCCTTGGACAGATGATCAGAAAAAGGATTTCGGTTCATTGAATCATAACTTCTGTGTGGCTTTAAAGGCCAGAGGCGGGGATAAGCTCCCTATAACTCTCGGTGATGCACTTTTGCTTTTCCTTGATGTTTACGGTTATGAAAATGCCAAGGAGTGGACCGGAAATGTTATAAAGGAAAAAATAGATAAGCTCTGGGAAGAATATTTAAATGAGTCATCGGGGCGTGAAGTAAGCCTTAAGCTTGAACCGCCGGATATCGGAAGAAGAAGTATAGTAAGCTATTTCAGAAGCATTGCTTCAAAGCAGGTGAAGGTTGCATTCCTTTTCAGCAAGGATACTGATGAGTCCGATTGGCTTTATGCTCATGAGCTCGGAAGACTTTATCTTGAGGATCATTGCAAGGGCAGAATAAAAACTCTTAAGGTTCATAACATAAGAACCGAGGAAGAGCTTATAACCGCCATGGAAGACCTTATCATGATGGGTGTAAAGATTATTTTCACCACATCACCGGGACAGGCAACGGCAAGTCTTAAGGTTGCGGTAAATAATCCTGATGTGGTTATTCTTAACTGCTCGCTTAATACTTCGCACAAGCTTATAAGCACATATTATGCAAGACTTTACGAGGTTAAATTCCTCTCGGGTATTATCGCGGGAGCTATGACTAAAAATGATAAAATAGGTTATCTTGCTGATTATCCGATACTCAGCATAACTGCAGATATAAATGCATTTGCACTCGGTGTTTCAATGGTAAATCCTAATGCAAAGGTTTATCTTGAATGGGCATCTCTTAAGGGTGTTTCACACGAGGCTGCGATAGAAAATTTCAGACGACAGGACATAAATTATATTTCAGACCAGATAATGATTAAGCCTAATGAAGCGGGAAGACGTTTCGGTCTTTATTATATTGATGAGAACGGAACATTTAATATAGCAATGCCGACATATCAGTGGGGCGTATTTTACGAAAAGCTTATAGAAACGGTTCTTCAGGGTAAGCTTAAAGAGGAAGAAAAGAAGGACAGCAAGGCGGTTAACTACTGGTGGGGACTCTCGGCAGGCGTGGTTGACATTATTTATTCCGATAAGATACCGTCAGACACCTTAAGACTTGTTAAGTTGTTTAAAAATATGATGGAAAACAATGAGTTTTTCCCATTTGATACGGTCATTAAAGATCAAAACGGCATCATAAGAAATAATAATGATGAACATATGATGCCTGAGGAAATAATGAAAATGAATTGGCTTGCGGAAAATGTTGTCGGAGATATTCCGGACATTGATGAGTTAAAGGACAGCGCCAAGTCGATTGTTGAATTAAAGGGTGTTAATTCTGTTGAGGAAAAAACAAGTGTAACAGATGTTCAGTCATCGGATGAAGAAAAAGCTTCAGATGATGAAAAAGGAGAAGATACAGGGGATAAAGAGGATAAGTAATGAAGATATTACTGCTGGCTGATGAAGAATCAAAATACTATTGGGATTTTTTTGAAAAAAGTAAATTAGAAGGAATAGATCTGATTATATCCTGCGGCGACCTTGCACCACAGTTCTTATCATTTCTTGCGACCTTTGCCAAGGTGCCTATTCTTTATGTGTACGGAAATCACGATTATTGTTATGACGATACTCCGCCGGACGGATGCATATGCATAGATGATGATATTTACGTGCATGACGGCGTAAGGATAATGGGACTTGGCGGATGCATGTGCTATAATGAAGGTGCATACCAGTTTACCGAACAGGAAATGAAAAAAAGGTACAGGAAACTTAGGAGAAAGATTAAGAAAAACGGCGGCATCGATATACTTGTAACACATGCTCCGGCCTTTCACTTAAATGACAGCAGTGACCTTCCTCATACGGGATTTAAAGTATTTCTTGATATATTGGACGAGCAAAAACCTAAGCTTTTTGCACACGGACATGTTCATATAAATTATGGGCGTGACTTTAAGCGCGAATCTGTGTATAATGAAACTCGGGTCATAAATGCTTATGAAAAATATATTGTGGAAGTGTAAATAGGAAAAAATCCTAAAAGGATTTTTTTGAACTCGCTCAAAGCCGCGAGGGGCTCTCCTTCGCATACGCTCGGAGCAGATAAGGGAGATATGACATATGGAAGAAAATAAATTTGACAGTATACTTGATGCATATGTAGACATATGTAATGAATCGGACATTATAGATGTTAATCTTTATAAAAAATACAGTGTAAAAAGAGGACTTCGTGATGCGGACGGACGAGGCGTTCTTACAGGTCTTACCGAGATATCCGATGTAGTCGGATTTAAGGGTGAAGAAAGAATACCTATTCCGGGCGAACTTTATTATCAGGGCTATGAAGTTAAAAAGCTTGTTTCGGGATTGAATAACAGCCTTTACGGTTTTGAGGAAGCAACTTATCTTTTACTTTTCGGACAGCTTCCTACTACCGAGGAGCTTGAAACTTTTGTAAGCATCCTTGAGGATTTAAGACAGCTTCCTGAAGCGTTTAACAGAGATGTTATCATGAGAGCTCCGAGTAAAGATATGATGAATATACTTCAAAAATGTGTTCAGTCGCTTTATGCCTATGACGAAAAGGCAAATGATACAAGTATTAAGCATGTGCTTTTACAGTCTCTTAAGCTTATTGCAACATTTCCGATAATTGCCGCTTACGGATATCAGGCATACAGACATTATCATTTGGAAAAAAGTTTGATTATCCACAGACCGAAAAAAGGTCTTTCGACCGCAGAAAACTTACTTAGAATGATAAGAACTGATGGAAAGTACACAGAATTGGAAGCAAAAGTTTTGGACGTATGTCTCATCATACATGCAGAGCACGGTGGTGGTAACAACTCAACATTTACAACTCACGTACTTACTTCATCGGGTACAGATACATATTCAACAATATCCGCAGCACTCGGTTCACTTAAGGGACCTCGACACGGTGGTGCCAACCTTAAGGTTCAGCAGATGTTTGAGGATTTGAAGAATAATGTTAAGGATTGGAATAATGAAGATGAGTTAAGCGAATATCTTCAGAATATCCTTGATAAGAAAGCATTTGACGGTGCGGGACTTATTTACGGTATGGGACATGCCGTGTACAGTGAGTCCGATCCGAGAGCCGTAATACTTAAAGAGTATGCAAAGAAACTTTCCAAAGAAAAGGGAATGGAAAGAGAATATGAGCTTCATGAAAGAGTGGAAAGAATTTCAAAGAAGCTTATTACGTCAAACAGAAATACACAGAAGGCTGTTTGTGCAAATGTCGACTTCTACAGCGGATTTGTTTATACCATGCTTCGTATACCTATGGAGATATTTACACCGATGTTTGCCATAGCACGTATCTCGGGATGGTCGGCACACCGTCTTGAAGAGCTTGTAAATAAGGGTAAGATAATTCGTCCTGCGTACAAGTATGTCGGCGAGCACAGAGAGTACGTACCTATTGAAGAACGTTAATTAAAGGAAAAAATATGTGGATTGCAAGTGATTGGAAGGACTATGAGGTGATTGACTGCTCCGAAGGTGAGAAGCTCGAGCGATGGGGAGATTATATTCTTCTTCGTCCGGACCCTCAGGTTATTTGGAACACACCTAAGAAAAATCCTTCGTGGAAAAAACTGAATGGACATTATCATAGAAGCAAAAGCGGTGGCGGTGAATGGGAATTCATGAATCTGCCGCAGCAATGGAGCATTAATTATAAGGAACTTACATTTAACCTCAAACCGTTTTCGTTTAAGCATACGGGACTTTTTCCGGAGCAGGCGGTAAACTGGGATTGGTTCGGAGGACTTATAAAAGATGTGGCGCCTAAAAGAGAAATAAAAGTGCTCAATCTTTTTGCATATACAGGCGGAGCAACCGTTGCGGCAGCTAAGGCCGGAGCTAAGGTTACACATGTGGATGCTTCGAAGGGAATGGTTACCTGGGCGAAGGAAAATGCTGTGTCATCGGGTCTTGCTGATGCTCCGATAAGATGGCTTGTGGATGATTGCGTCAAGTTTGTCGAGCGTGAGATAAGACGCGGAAATAAATACGACGGAATCATTATGGATCCTCCTTCGTACGGAAGAGGACCTAAAGGGGAGATATGGAAGCTTGAGGATAAGATATATTCATTTATAGAGCTTACAACTAAGCTTTTAAGTGAAGATGCTTTATTCTTTCTTATTAATTCATACACGACGGGACTTGCACCGTCTGTATTGACGTATATGGTTTCAAATACCGTTGTTAAGGAGTTCGGGGGAAAAGTTGTATCGGACGAGATAGGTCTTCCGGTAAGTGAAAACGGACTTGTCTTACCTTGCGGTGCTTCCTGCAGGTGGACGGGAAAGAAATAGTAAAATTGTTTATATTATATGTGATTTGTTTTGGGGATAGAATCAGGGATGAGAGATAATAAAGAACAGGAAATCGAAAAAAAGGATACGGACAAGATAATAGCTCAAACATTTAAGGAGCTTTTGATAAAGAATTCAATAGAAAAGATTACCGTTAAAGAAATATGTGAAAAGTCAGGAATAATAAGGCCTACATTTTATAATCATTTTGCGGACAAGTATGATGTGCTTGAGTATATCATAAACGAAGAATTGCTCGAGCCTATAAAACCGCTTATGTTTAACAATATGCTTCCGGCGGCTTACACTTTGCTTTTAACTAACATAGGTAACGATATAGATTTTTATAAAAGAGCCGTTCTGATAGAGGGACAGAATTCTTTTTTTACTATATCGATTAAGCTTGCCTCGGCAGTTTTGCTTGAGACGATAGAAAAACTTCATCCGGTACATAATTTCAGATACAGCTGGTTATCAAGGGAGATGCTTGCCGAGTATTATGCAAGTACCATGTGTTATGTTGCGATAAACTGGATTAAGAGAGATTTTGCCGTAAGTCCCGATGAGTTGTCCGAAATCTTTGATTACATAAGCAGTCATTCTATAATAGATATTTTTAATGATATAGTATAAGCAGAATTTAAGAATTCACGTTTTTACTGTGTTTTTAGCGGTTAATAATTATTTACTACCCTATATAAAACTTCATAAATGTATATTACAGATATACACATTGTATAAAATGTATATTTGAAATATACATATGAAAAGGATTGGATATTTATTTTATCCGATCCTTTTCATATTATAAGAACGAAAAGAGGAACAAATGTGGCCTCTAAATAAAAGGGAAAGAAGTGAGAAACATGATTAATTTTGGAAAATGGGTAGTAAAGCATAAGATAGCAATTCTTGTTATCGGAATACTTTTGCTTATCCCTTCGGCTCTTGGATATTTCAAGACCAGAATAAACTACGATATTCTTACGTACCTTCCTAAGGACATTGAAACTATGAAGGGACAGGAAATCTTAGTTGATGAATTCGGAACGGGTGCATTTTCCATGTGCGTCGTCGAGGGTATGTCTGACAAAGACATTTCAAAGATGCGTAAGGAAATGGAAAAAGTACCGAATGTAAAAGCGGTTTTATGGTATGACTCATTAGTCGATTTATCAATACCTAAAGAGCTTTTACCTGATGAGATTACGGAAATCTTTTTAAACAAGGATACAGATTCAACGATTCTGTTTGTTCTGTTTCCGACATCGATTTCTTCCGATGAAACGATGAATGCCATAGGAGATTTAAGAAAGGTAGTCGGAAAGCAGTGTTACCTTTCGGGTATGTCGGCGGTTATAACGGACACAAAGAATTTATCGGATAAAGAAACACCGATA
>JAFSZR010000207.1 GCA_017459135.1 Lachnospiraceae bacterium
AAACAAATATCGGATCATAATGATCAAACTTTATAGTTGCCTCTTTTTGTCTTGCCAAAAGTTCCGCCGACTTGATATAGTTGGACAACATATCAACAATGTCAAAGCGCTCCATATTGGCGGCTTCTGTGCCAAACTCAAGCTGATTAAGAGTAAGAAGCTTTTTAACCATGATATTCATCTTGGTAGCTTCATCCATTATTACTTCACAGTAATAGTTTCGGCTCTCTTCATCATCACTTATGCCTTCCTTAAGTCCCTCGGCATAACCTTGAATAAGCGCTATAGGTGTCTTTAATTCATGCGATACATGTGAAAGAAACTCCTTACGCATATCATCAATTTTTCTCTTTTCCTCTATATCCTTTTCAAGCTCGATATTGGCCGCCTTAAGCTTGGAAATCGTATCCTCAAGCTTGGAAGAAAGCTCATTCATACATTCCCCGAGCTCTCCTATCTCATCCTTGGTATCAACCTTTACTTTCGTATCAAAATCCAAATCCGCCATTCTTCTTGCGGAATGACTTAGCTTCTTTATAGGCGTGGTAAACATGCTGCTTATAAAAAGAACGAAAGCAGCACCAAAGATTATCAATGTTGCGGCTATATAGTTAAATACTCTTTTTACTGTACTTATAAATGAATCCACTTCGGAAATAGGACTTCTTATTATGATTATATACCCGTTATCCAGCTTTCCGACAAGATCGTAATAATCAGAATTAATCGTTTCATCATGATTTCTCTGTATTATATATTCCGATGGTTTAAGATTTCTTCCTTCATCGGCTTCTATAACCGAATCAATAATCCGATAAAGACTGTTCATCATCATACCGCTATCATTTACGGAAGTATAATAAATCTTATTATTATCAATATCCAGAACGAGAACTATCGCTCCCGCCGGGTTCTTTATTTTTCCGTATAAATCATCAAGTTCATAATCAAAATAATATCTGTCGCTGAATAGATTATTACATGAATTATAGGTTGTAATCATGTTATCTTTAAGATTTCTTACAAATACTTTTTCAATAACAACATTACAAACTATCCATGAAGCCGCAACAATAAATGATGAAAAAATAACAACCATTAAGGTAATTTTCATTCTCATCGAAAATTTCATATCAACTTACACCTCGAATTTATATCCCATTCCCCAAATGGTTTTTATGTATTCGCCCTTACTTCCCAGTTTACTTCTGAGTTTTTTTACATGAGTATCAATAGTTCTTGCATCACCGAAATAATCATAATTCCAGACATTATTGAGTATTTTTTCTCTTGATAACGCAACTCCCCTGTTTACAAGGAAATAATTAAGCAATTCAAATTCTTTATAACTTAAATCAACAGGTTGTCCGTCTACCTTAACCTGATGAGCCGAAATATTCATCTCTATACCGTCTGCCGTAAGCATTTCTTCCTTTTCCGAGCTCTCGCTTCTTCTAAGCACAGCACCTACTCTTGCAACAAGAATCTTAGGTGAAAAAGGCTTTGTTATATACTCGTCTATTCCAAGTTCAAATCCTCTTAATTCATCTTTTTCATCGCTTTTTGCCGTAAGCATGATTATCGGTACATCCGATACTCTCCTTATCTCTTCCGCAACTCCGTATCCGTCAAGCTTAGGCATCATAACATCAAGAATAATAAGCGATATATCTTTTGTCGACATAAAAATATCAACCGCCTGCTCACCGTCCGCAGCCTCAATTACAATATAATTATTTTTTATCAAAAAGTCTTTTACAAGCTTTCTCATTCTGCTTTCATCATCAACAACAAGAACCTTCAAATCATCCATATATAACGCCTCCGTAATTTTAATATTTATAATTATACCTGCATATTATGTT
>JAFSZR010000014.1 GCA_017459135.1 Lachnospiraceae bacterium
ACCGATATAGTTGACAAAAACGGAGATAAATTTCAATTAAAGGGACCGAGTACTCATGGTATAGCATGGTTCCCTGATTATGTAAGCTATGATACACTTAAGACATTCAGGGACGAATGGGGCGCCAATATGATAAGAATTGCAATGTATACCGATGAAAACGGCGGATATTGCAACGGCGGCGATAAAACAAAATTGAAAAAGCTTGTTGATGACGGAGTTAAGGCTGCAACAGATCTTGGTATGTATGTCATAGTCGATTGGCATATACTTCATGATTTAAGTCCGCAGACTTACAAGTCGGATGCAATTGCATTCTTTGAAGAAATGTCTGAAAAATACAAAGACTACGATAATGTAATCTTTGAGATATGTAACGAGCCTAACGGCGGTACAACATGGTCTGATGTTAAGAGCTACGCGGAGGAAGTTATTCCGGTTATTAGAAAAAATTGTCCGGATGCGATTATTATTGTCGGAACACCTACATGGTCACAGGATGTTGATATAGCTGCAAATGATCCGATAAAGGGATATGACAACATTATGTATGCCGTACATTTTTATGCATCCACACATAAGGATAATATAAGAAGCAAGGCCCAGACCGCTTTGGATAAAGGAATACCGGTATTTATCAGTGAGTGCAGTATATGTGATGCCTCGGGTAACGGTGCGATAGATTACGGCGAAGCCGATAAGTGGTTCGAATTTATTAACAATAATAATTTGTCTTATGCCGTTTGGAATATTTCCAATAAAGATGAGACTTCATCGCTTATTGCTTCATCGTGTAACAAGACTTCGGGATGGACGGATGATGAGCTTTCCGAAACGGGAAAATGGTTTAAGAAGCTTATGAGCGGAAAATAAAAAGTTGACAAATTAAGAGAGGTTGTACATAATGAGAGTTATTGCGGGAACAGCAAGAAGTTTACCTTTAAAAACAATAGAAGGGCTTGATACAAGACCTACTACGGACAGGATAAAGGAAACCCTGTTTAATGTAATTATGGGATATGTACCTGAAGCAAAATTCCTTGATTTATTTGCGGGAAGCGGTGGTATAGGTATTGAGGCATTGAGCAGAGGTGCGGATGAATGTACCTTCGTTGAGCTTAATCCCAAAGCTGTTGCATGTATAGAGGATAATGTTGCCTTTACACGCTTTAAGGAAAAATCGCAAATTATTAAGGCAGATGCAGTTTCGTATGTAAGGGGATTGAAAAAAATTGACTACGATGTGATTTTTATGGATCCGCCTTATAAAAAAGGACTTGAAAAACAGGTGTTATCGGTACTAAAGGATAAAGAGTTTTCTGTCGATACACTAATTGTTATTGAGGCAGCCCTTAACGAAGATTTTTCATATGTCTTGGATATGGGATTTGACATAACAAAGGAAAAAAGGTATAAATCAAATAAACATATATTTTTGGAGAAAAGGAATTAGAAAATGGCAGTAGCAATTTATCCGGGTAGTTTTGATCCGGTAACGTTAGGACATTATGATATTATTAAACGTTCTTCGATGATTTTTGATCATGTAATAGTGGGTGTTTTAAACAATACATCAAAAACACCATTGTTTTCTTTGGAAGAACGTGTTAAAATGTTGAGAGATGCAGTGAAGGATTTACCAAATGTATCGGTAGAATCATTCGAGGGGCTTTTGGTTGATTTTGTAAAACAAAAGAAAACAAACGTAGTAATTAGAGGTTTGAGAGCTCTTACGGATTTTGATCTTGAGATGCAGATGGCACAGAGTAATCGTATGGTTGCTCCTGATGTGGATACGGTATTTCTTTCAACAAGCAATGAATATTCATATTTGAGTTCAAGCGTTGTTAAAGAGTATGCTAAGTATGGAGTTGATTTAAAAGACTTCGTACCTGAATGTGTTATTAATAAACTTATAGATAAAATGAAATAAATGGTAGGAGGATTTCAGGATAATGGGTAAAAAAGGCGTAGAAGAAATGATAGACCAGATTGAGATATTTATAGAGAACTGTAAATATCAGCCTCTGTCTCAGACAAAGATCGTGGTTCATAAGGAAGAGCTTGAATCTATGCTTGAGGAGCTTAAGCTTAAGCTTCCGAGTGAAATCGAAAGATGCCGCAAGATTATGCGTAATAAAGAGGCAATTCTTGCAGATGCAAGAACACGTTCGGATGCTATCATTACTGAATCTGTAAATGAAGCTAATCGTCTTGTTGACCAGCATAATATAACTGAGCTTGCTAATGTAAGAGCCAATGAGATACTTGAAATGGCAAGAAATCAGGCACAGCAGATAGTTGATCAGGCTTCGGAAGAGGCTAATGAGATAAGACTCGGTGCGATGTATTATACAAAAGACAAGCTTTCCGAGATGAGAGATCTTTACAACAGAATTCATGAAGTTGAAAAAGAAAACTACAGAACTCTTATCGAATCTCTTGAAAGTGATACATATGTATTTGAAAACAATATCAGTGAGATGGAAGCGAATATTAATCTTCTTACTGCTTCAAGCAATATGTCATATGAGGAACAGGATGACGATCTTGACAGTGCGTTTGTAGACAATACACCTGCACCTGCGCCGCAGCAGCCGGGACCGAGTGATGAATACGGTGATGATATAGATGTTTACGGCGAGCAGGATGACGATGATGATTTTGACGATGATGAGGATTTCCTTGACGAGTAATCATTAATTAGTAGGACATAATTATATAAATAATAATACCAGACCATATGTTGCCAATGCACATATGGCCTTTGTTATTATGTACTTGATAACCGAAAGATCGGATTTTTTGATTACGCTTTCTGTCTGTAAAATAGAAGAAATACCACCGAAAGAGGAAAGTGAAAGAACAAGAGCTGTTTTTGTTTTGAAATCAAATAAAGAGCAGTCATAGATAAGTTTTGTTCCTTTGGTTATTTCGGTAATGCCTGATAAAATTACTTTGGTTTTAGCATAATCCGTATTTACCGACATAATAAAATTGCTTATTATTGAACAAAGAATTATATAAAACCCCACATAGGTTATTTGTATTACGGTTTGCATCACAAAGTCATTATCGTTACGTAATTTGTAAGATGTTTCCGATTCATTTAAATCGGATATTGTATTAGTGCTTATCTTTTCGGCATTGATTTTATGTGGATTAAATATTATATCTGATAAAATGATTATGATTATGTATATAATATACGGAACATAAATGAAAAAAAGCGCATGGAGCAGGGATATCCTGTTTTTTAGAATGCTTAAAATTATATAGCCCGATAAAAACATCGGACTGCAATTATTGCAAAGAGGCAATAAAAGTTCGCCCGTTCGTTTACTATATATATTTTTACGTACAAACTCAGCTGAATTTTTGGCACCGAGCGGATATCCGCAAAAAAGACCTGTGAAGAGAGTTATCAGTATTGCGAATGATTTTTGCCTGTCTTTCGGAAGCTTGTTTATTCGGTCGACTATCATTGACGAAAGAAGCATAAAAGGGAGCAGAAGAGGAAGTACGCTGTTAAACCATAACATAAGTCCTTCGTATGCGCCTTCCGAAACAATCTCGCTTTCACATATTAATGCTAACATAATCAACATATATAATATAATCACTGCCATATATTTAAGCTTTTTTGTTAATTATATGTGAGCTGAAATTTTCTTATGCAAAAGCGGTTTTTAATCGTTGGTTTAAACAATAGGAATATTTGTTACGTAATCATTGGTTAATTCGGTTCCAAAACTGTTGTATAAAAGGCTGCCGTAAAGATTTGAAGCCGTAAGGTCGAGTTCCCACATTCTTTTGGCCGCCGCAAAAGAGACTTCCGGGTAATTCTCAAGATATTTGTTAAAGTCGGATTTTTTTGTTATAACCGGAATTTTGCTATTATTATTTATTTCTTTTATAAGATTACTGCTTGATTTTCTAAATGCAAGTATTCCTGCATAAAAGGCGGTTCCGTTATCATAAAAAAGTTTTCTGTCCTTGTTTGAATAGCCGGTAATCAAGTGAAGAATAATACGATTTATACGTGTTTCTGTAATATCTTTTGATTTCATATTCTTGATGAAACCTTCGTAATCACTGTATAAATTTGCCTTGAGAAGTTTATTTGTAAATGCTTCGTTTATATCACAAATATCCTCGGAAAGCATACCGGGATTTAAGAGCCCGCTTTGTAAAAAAGGCATAAGCGCGTTTGACGATACAGGAAATTCTATTTTGAAGTTTTCTGCCAGTATATCAAGTGCTTCGCGCGGCATATCATTTTCAAGTGTTTTGATTATTTCCTCTTTTGTATTTAAATTTGCAACAGCTTTTCTTACGGCATTTGCGGAACTTATGGAATTGTTAATTGTTTCATCCGCATAGTTTGCTGTTTTTCTTTTGATTATAACAGGCTTAATATCGGAATTCGTGCGTTTTAATGCAGCCAGATACTCTAAAGCAAGTATGTTGTTTGGTCTTGAAGTTATTTCTGATATTTTTTCTGATATATTTTCGTAATCCGGATCCTTCGTGCTGTCAAAACAATATTTAAGTGCCTGTGTAATTGCTGTCTGTCTTGCGCATGGGTAGGAGTTGCCGCTTTTTAATGATTCTTTTAAAACCTCTTTGTATTGAACGGGCTCGTTTGTGATTATTTCCGCCGCTTTATTAAATAAATCGATATCATCGCATTCGGCGCCGAAACATAGATAGTCAACAGTATTAAGACTGTTTAATATATTTATTGCACCGTTTGCAAAATCATAAGCGCTTCCCGAAGCATATACGAAAGGTAACTCCAGACATAAGTCTATTCCGGAAATAACGGACATATGAGCACGCTTGTGTTTATCGCAAATCGCGGGAATTCCTCTTTGGGTAAAATTACCGCTCATTAAGCTTATGGCATAATCAGCACCGGTTAATTCTTTTGCTTTGTTAAGCATATAAAGATGACCGTTATGAAAGGGATTATATTCGGAAATAATTGCTAATGTTTTCATAAAAACTCCGTACCGTTAAAATATTTTTTGCTCGATAATTGATTATATATTATCTTAAAATAAACCGTCAATATGAATAATTCAAACAATAAATAAAATGCCTCGATAAAAAATACACTTTACATTAAGAGGGTAAATAAAGTAAAATGTTTACAGCACATTATTCTCAGGTGTCATAAAAATCGAACATAAATTCGAAAAAACTATTGACAACCAATCCATTTTATATTATATTGATAAAAACGAACAAATGTTTGCTTGGGAGGTAAAAAGTAATTATGGCAATTGAAGAAAAACAAAAAGCATTGGATGCCGCTTTGGCACAGATTGAAAAGCAGTACGGAAAAGGCTCGGTTATGAAGCTCGGTGATAAGTCTGCTAACTTAAATATTGAAACAGTTCCTACAGGTTCACTCAGTCTTGATATCGCACTCGGACTCGGAGGTATGCCAAGAGGAAGAATTATAGAGATTTACGGTCCTGAATCAAGCGGTAAAACTACGGTTGCGCTTCATGTAGTTGCTGAGGTTCAGAAAATGGGCGGAATTGCAGGATTTATTGATGCAGAGCATGCACTTGATCCGGTTTATGCAAAAAATATCGGTGTTGATATTGACAACTTATATATATCTCAGCCTGATAACGGAGAACAGGCACTTGAAATTACCGAAACTATGGTTAGATCGGGTGCGGTTGATGTTATTATCGTTGACTCTGTAGCCGCTCTTGTTCCTAAGGCTGAAATTGACGGAGAGATGGGAGACTCACATGTAGGTCTTCAGGCAAGACTTATGTCGCAGGCATTAAGAAAACTTACCGCTATAATAAGCAAGTCAAATTGTGTTGTTATATTTATCAATCAGTTAAGAGAAAAGGTAGGAGTATTATTCGGAAATCCGGAAACAACAACAGGAGGACGTGCGCTTAAGTTTTATTCTTCGGTAAGACTTGATGTAAGAAGAATCGAGACTCTTAAAGTAGGCGGTGAGGTAGTAGGTAACCGTACAAGAGTTAAGGTCGTTAAAAACAAGATTGCTCCTCCGTTCAAGGAAGCCGAATTTGATATTATGTTCGGAAAAGGAATATCTAAAGAGGGTGATATACTCGACTTGGCTGTTTCGTTTGATATCATAAATAAGTCCGGAGCATGGTATTCTTATAACGGAGAAAAGATTGGACAAGGACGTGAAAATACCAAGATATATCTTGCTGATCATCCTGAGTTTACTTCGGAAATTGAAAGCATAGTAAGAGCCAAGTGCGGTATAGGTGGTGATGCCGATGATGACGGTACTGTCGGTACATCTATTTCGTCGGGAGATGATTACGAGGTATAATACAATATGAATAATTCAAAAGCTAAGTATACGGCTTTTGATACTGCGGTTTATCTTTTGACTTATAAAAATCGTACAGTCAAAGAGATAGAAGATAAGCTGAAGAGTAAAGGGTATAGTGAAACGGAAATCGATAAAGCGGTTAAAAAACTTAAAGAGTACAGCTTTGTTGATGATGAAAACTATACCCTTTTATATATCAAAAGCAACCTTGATAAAAAAGGTGAAAAACTTATAAGACGTGAACTTGAACAAAAGGGTATAGAAAGAGAGTTAATCAGAACTAAAATTGATGAGCTTGAAATATCCGAAAAGGAAGAAGAAAAGATAGAAGCTATTTTTAATAAAAGATTTATAAACATGAATTTGGATGACATAAAAATCCAAAATAAAATTTAGTCCTTTTTTCTTCGAAGGGGTTTTTCTTACGATAAAATTGGTAAAATTGTAAAAAATCACAAAGAACTGCACGAAAGAGATATTTATTTATAATACATTTTGAACAAAAAAAATAATAAATTTCTTGACACATTTATAAAAAAAGTATAATATTTAACTGTTGTATTTTATGCAATGAAAACTTAATAAGGAGGTGCTCCTGAGTAATGCTATATATAATCTTCGCTATAGTATTAGTTCTGGCGGTTGTCATAACTTGGTTTGCTGCAGTTGCTTACAGAAAAAATATTGCGGAAGCAAAGGTAGGAAAAGCTGAGGATAAGGCACGTGAGATTATAGATGAAGCACTTAAAAGTGCCGAAGCAAAAAAGCGTGAAACACTTCTTGAAGCTAAGGAGGAGGCTCTTAAGACTAAGAATGACATTGATAAAGAGGTCAAGGAACGTCGTAGTGAGCTTCAGCGTATGGAAAAGCGTATGTTATCAAGAGAAGAGAATCTTGATAAGAAGACCGAAGCTATTGAAAAGAAGGAAGCTTTTTTATCTAAGAAGGAAGCTGAACTTGATGCTGTTAAGCGTGAAATATCAGATTTGGAAGCGAAAAGAACTCAGGAACTTGAGCGAATCTCAGGTTTGACCTCTGAACAAGCAAAGGAATACTTATTAAAGACTGTTGAAGACGATGTTAAACATGAAACTGCAGTCATGATCAAAGAATTAGAAACAAGAGCAAAAGAAGAAGCCGATAAAAAGGCAAAGGACTATGTAGTTACCGCTATACAAAAGTGTGCGGCCGATCACGTGTCCGAAACAACGATTTCGTTGGTACAGTTACCTAATGATGAGATGAAAGGAAGAATTATCGGTAGAGAGGGTAGAAATATTAAAACTCTTGAAACCCTTACCGGAGTTGATTTGATTATAGATGATACACCGGAAGCAGTAGTTCTTTCAAGCTTTGATCCTATAAGACGTGAAGTGGCAAGAATTGCCCTCGAGAAACTTATTGTCGATGGAAGAATTCATCCTGCAAGAATTGAGGAGATGGTTGAAAAAGCTCAAAAAGAAGTTGAGACCATGATGAGGGAAGAAGGAGAAGCAGCAGCCCTTGAGGTTGGTGTTCATGGAATTCATCCTGAATTAATTAAATTATTAGGTAGAATGAAATTCAGAACGAGCTATGGACAGAATGCTTTAAAACACTCCATAGAGGTTGGACTTTTGTCCGGTTTGTTAGCAGGCGAATTGGGTGAGGATGTTCGTCTTGCTAAGCGTGCAGGTATACTGCATGATATAGGTAAATCAATTGATCATGAAATGGAAGGCTCGCATGTAACAATCGGTGTGGATTTATGTAAGAAATATAAAGAATCAGCGACTGTTATTAATGCGGTTGAGGCACATCACGGCGATGTTGAGCCTCAGAGTTTAATTGCTTGCATAGTTCAGGCTGCCGATACTATATCGGCTGCAAGACCGGG
>JAFSZR010000015.1 GCA_017459135.1 Lachnospiraceae bacterium
AAAAACAATAGCAAACGCAGATTATAATTGGGAAAAACTTAAAGATAAGAGCCTTGCCATATCCGGAGCAACGGGTATGATCGGAAGCTTTTTGGTGGATGTGCTTATGTACAGAAACCGAAATGTGAATCAGAATATAACCGTATATGCTTTTGGAAGAAATGAGGAAAAGGCAAAGAAAAGATTCGGAAAATATTTTGAGGATACAAACTTTGTTTTTGTTAAACAGGATATTAATATTCCTATAAAAGACAATGCACTTGGTAATAAAATAGATTATATAATTCATGCGGCAAGCAATACTCATCCGGTTGCTTATGCAAGCGATCCGATAGGTACCATATCCGCCAATGTTATCGGTACCTCCAATCTCTTGGAGTGGGCAACGACCGTATCGTGCGAAAGATTTGTATTTCTCTCGTCTGTGGAAATATACGGAGAGAACAAAGGAGATACGGATAAATTTGCAGAGGATTATCTTGGCTACATAGATTGCAATACGCTTCGCGCCGGATATCCTGAAAGTAAGAGAACCGGAGAAGCATTATGTCAGGCGTATATTAAGCAAAAGGGACTTGATATAGTTATACCGAGACTTTCAAGGTGTTACGGCCCTACTATGCTTTCTTCCGATACAAAAGCACTTTCGCAATTTATAAATAAAGGTATAGCAGGCGAAGATATAATATTAAAGAGTGAAGGTACACAGCTTTACTCTTATGCATATATGGCTGATGCCGTTTCGGGCATAATTAAGCTTATGCTTGACGGAGAATGCGGAGGTGCATATAATGTCGTTTCGGATGCATCGGATATTATGCTTAAAGATCTTGCAAAAATCATAGCCGATTATGTCGGTAAAAAAGTAATATTTGAACTTCCGGATGAAACCGAACGTGAGGGTTATTCAAAGGCGACAAAGGCTACGCTTAATTCCGATAAAATAAAGAAAACAGGTTGGAAACCGCTTTTTGATATAGAAACAGGACTTCATCATACGATAGATGTCCTCAGGAGTATTTATGAACACTAAATTTGAAGATTATCGCAAATACAGTAACTTGTTTGTGGAGCTTGTCAGAAAGGGCATTAAGTTAAAGTACAGGAGATCCTATCTTGGTATTATCTGGTCGATGATAGAACCGCTTCTTACCATGATAGTACTTACCATAGTATTCGGTACTTTGCTCGGGCATACGGGAAAAGAGTTTCCGGTATACATTCTTGCAGGCAGGCTCATCTATACTCTTTTTTCACAGTCTTCTACGGCTGCACTTAAATCCATACGTACCAATCAGGGTATGATAAAGAAGGTATATGTGCCTAAGGCATTATACCCGCTTTCGTCAATTACCTTTAATTACATATTGTTTTTAATATCGCTGGTAGTACTCCTTATGGTATCGCTTGTACTTGGCGTTTATCCGACATGGAGAGTGCTTCTTGCGATAATCCCGCTCTTTGTGCTTTTCTGTTTGTCAGTCGGTGCGGGACTTATTCTCTCGACTGTGGGAGTGTTTTTCAGGGATATGGAATATTTGTGGAACGTGCTTCTTATGCTTGTAATGTATACCTGTGCGATTTTCTATTATCCTGACAAGATACTCGGAAGTGATGTCGGCTGGATATTAAAATATAATCCGCTGTTTTGTATCATTTCAAATTTCAGAAGCTGTGTATTCGGAGAGGATATGAATATGTGGATGCTTGGATATTCATCAGTGTTTGCGATTGTAAGCATACTTTTCGGAGTGCTTGTATTTGAAAAAAATCAGGATAAATTTATATTGTATATTTAATTTTGAAACCTAAAAACGTTTGATAAATCACATGCCGGATTTGGCAGATGTGTGCCGGAGGAAATATGTCCGATAAAACAAGAAATGATGAAAAAATGAATAATGTGACAGAAGATACTGCTTTGGTGCTTTCTGATATCGGTATGCGATTTAATCTCAGCAAGGAAAAAGTCGACAGTGTTAAGGAATATTTTATAAAACTTGTAAAGCATGAGCTAAAGTTTGATGAGTTCTGGGCGCTTCGCAATATCAATTTTGAAGTAAAAAAAGGCGAGCGTGTCGGAATACTCGGACTTAACGGAGCCGGAAAATCAACACTCATGAAAGTTATAGCCGGGGTTTTCAGACCGACGGAAGGAAGTGTTTACAAGCAAGGCGTGCTTGCACCTATGATTGAGCTTGGTGCGGGATTTGATATGCAATATACAGGTAAAGAAAATATATATCTTTACGGAGCGGTGCTCGGATACTCAAGAAAATTTATGGATGAAAAAGTTGATGAGATAATAGAGTTTACGGAACTTAAAAACTTTATCGATGTTCCTCTTAAAAACTATTCATCCGGAATGAAAGCACGTCTCGGATTTGCTATAGCGACCGTTGTAAAACCGGACATACTTATACTTGATGAAGTTCTTTCTGTAGGAGACGCGAAGTTCAGAAAAAAGAGCGAGAAAAAACTTCTCGATATGATGGATACGGGAACAACGGTATTGTTTGTATCCCACAATATCGATCAGGTGAAAAAAATATGTAATAAAGCACTTATATTGGATCACGGAAGTCTTGTGACATACGGAGACATGGAAGATGTAGTCGCACAATATGAGGAGATGATAAAGTGAAATTCAGATTAAAACAGTTTTATAAAATGTTTCTTCAATACATAGTTTTTCCGTTCGTTTATTTTAAAAACAGATGGGGTAAAGTGGATGACAGGCTTGTGATATTTGCGGATGCTCATCACGATAAATGTCCGTCTTATATGGAAAGCCTTAGAGAAAAACTGAACAAAGAACATTATAATATAAAAGAGTTTTATATCGACTCATCAAAACATACGAGACGCGAAGTTGTAAACAGTATGCTTGATTTTATGCAAATATATCCGTCTGCGGCCTATGTTATAATCTGTGATTATTATCTGCCGGTTTCTTCATGCAGAAAGAGGAAGGAAACGAAGGTGATTCAACTTTGGCACGGTTGCGGTGCCTTTAAAAGATTCGGACATGATGCAAAAGATGATATACCGAAGTTTTATATAGGTTCGCCGATAAAAAACTATAATCTTGTAACTGTATCGGGTGATGCCTGTCTTACATTCTTTAGGTCTGCCATGGAGATTCCCGATTTTCAAAATGATATAGTAAGACCTTTAGGTGCGGCATATACCGATAAGTTTTATGATGATGAATTTATACAGTCATGTCGTGACAAATTCCGTTTTGCCTATCCCGGAGCAAAGGATAAGAAGGTTGTTCTTTGGGCTCCGACATTTCGCGGAAATGCCGGTAAGGCGAACGAAAAAAAGAACGAAAAGCTTTTTGAAAACATACGCCTGGATATAAATGCTGCCGTTAGAGAAATTCCGGATACATTTCTTATAGAAAGTCTTCATCCTCATATGGCAAAGGGCATGGAAAATATAATGACTACCGAAGAACTTCTTGTCTGTGCCGATATGCTTATTACGGATTACTCGTCGGTGTTCTTTGAGTATCTTTTGATGGATAAGCCGGTTCTTTTTTATGTGCCTGATTTTGATAAGTACAAGGAAAACAGAGGATTTTATCTTAACTTCAACAAGCTTCCGGGAAGAATAGTAAAGGATAAGAAAAATCTTAAATATAATATAAGAGAGTCTCTTTTCGAAGATGATATGTCCGAGATAAGAGAAGAGTTTAAGTTAAGATATATGAACGGCTGTGACGGTAAGGTCACAAAGAAGCTTATGGATTATATCGAAGGTCAGATATAGAATTCTTTCTGAAATAAAAAAGTTGAATTATATATGAGCGAAATTGGAAAAAATTCTGAGGGAAGATAAGTATGGAGAATACGGTTCAGGAAATGAGAAGTGAGACGAGAATAAGTATACGAAAATTGTCGATTTTTCTATTTGCGGCATATCATCTTAATATGATGGCGTGCAGCATTTATACGGACAGCCTTATAGGTTGGAACGGAACGCTTTATTATATAAAAATACTGATGATGGTTCTGGGCTATGCGGTATTTTATGGCAGCCGTAGGGTAGTTGGCAGCACTACATGGAGAAAGTACCTGCTGATTGCTTCCAATGTCATATACGACGCCGGTTTGATACTGTTAATGATGATTGATAATACCGTGATCATTACAGGAGTATCACTGGTGGTTATGTTTGTTCTGGGATATGTGGGAGGAGCAGTGTATTATTTCCTTTCACTGAGCGTATCCGAGAATCCGCATGGCGGAAGAATTATAGGATTGGGAGGTGCGCTTGCTTATATTCTTCATTATGTGCTGTGGGCGATGCTTAGGCAGGAGGTCATCATGATTGTAGTCTTGCTGACGCTCTTTGTCTTTGTTACATATATCGTTATCCGTAATCCCAAAGAATGGGCATCTTCCGATCCACTGCCCTATGCGGATAAGATGAATACCAAGGTCAGACAGGATAACATAAGGACACTGTTTTTGTTGTGCGGGCTGACTGTGGCAGCTCTTTTGTGCATGGGCAGGGCGCACAGAATAGTTTTTAATACCTATGATGATCAGTCGGGAGTTCTGTATGGATTGGCGAGACTCTTTGCTGTGCCGTCCTATTTGATCATAGGGCTGTTGTATGATAAGAAAAAAAGGAGTGCACTATCAGGTATAATGCTGCTTTCCATGATAATAACAGTGTGGATGCCGGCAGATTTTGTTCATATGCCCGTAGTGGTTCAGTATATTCGTCAATTCTGCGAGTCTTTTATGATAGGTTATATCACCTTTTCGTTCTGGCTTCTGGCACCAAGGACAGATCGACC
>JAFSZR010000208.1 GCA_017459135.1 Lachnospiraceae bacterium
GTGTTTGCAAAGGAAACGAATGTAGATGTCAATAACAGAATCGTATGCTATGACATTATGGATTTGGGCGAAACCTTAAAGCCAGTCGGACTTTTGGTTATGCTCGATAATGTAATGAACAGAGTTATCGAAAACAGGAAAAAAGGCAAATACACTCACATCTATATTGATGAAGCACATCTTTTCTTTAAGAATGAGTTCAGCTCGGATTTCCTTGCAAGAGCTTGGAAGCGATTCAGAAAATACGGCGGTCTGATTACGGGTATCACGCAGAACATAACGGAGCTTTTAGCAAGCGATACTGCAAAACTGATGCTTGCAAACTCAGAATTTATCATAATGCTCAATCAATCGGGCGAAGACCAACAGGTGCTTTCAAAGCTGCTCAGTATTTCGGCAGAGCAATTAAGCTTTATCAATAACGCACCAATCGGACAAGGTATTATGCGGATAGGAGCAAATATAATACCGTTTCAAAATCGTTTCCCGACAGATACAAAGTTATATAAACTGATGAGTACGAAACCCGGTGAAAAATAACGGAGGTTAAAAATGAATACAGAAACTACACAATTATGCCCGAACTGCAAGACGGGGCGTGACAGCTACTTGCTTGACAGCAAAGAGCCGTTTTGCCCATATATACATTTTCATAACGGTGTAACCTGTTCTCAGTTTGCGCCAATTACAGAAAACAAAACGGAGGATGAACAAAATGGCAAATAAAATAAATTTTAATGAGTATAACTTCACCCAAGAAACAGGAACATTCGAGGGTGTTCTGATGCACAAGCATTACGGCAAGAAAAACAACATTGTTGCTTATGTTGTTTTAGATGACGGAAGAAAAATAATCGCTGTGGCATATAAAGAGCCGGAAAATTATCTCGGCTTAAATCAGATCAGCGAGAAAACAAGAGTAAGTCTTACATTTATCGAAAGGGATTCGGGAAAGATTTATCTTTCGGAAGTAAACACAATCGCATAACAATATGGGCGGAGCCATACGGCTTCGCCCTTTCTTGGAGGTCAATATGAAAAGCAAACTAATAGAAAAACTTTTTAATCTTGCCTATACGGACAGTATGACGGGAACGCTTAACCGTAACTCTTACGAGGAACAGCTGAATAAGCTCCGTCAAAGCCGTACCGTGCTTGATAACATCAGCGTCGTGGTAGTCGATATTGACGACTTAAAGCAAATAAACGATACATACGGACATCACACAGGCGACGAAGCAATTTGTTTTGTGGCTGAAATACTTAAAAGTACTATCGGAGAAAAAGCAGATGTTTACAGAGTTGGCGGCGATGAATTTGTCTGCATATCTGACAGGAGTGATGTGTTACCTTATGTTGCACAGTTTATGGATTACATAGGCTTTGAAAACAAAGGACGCTGCTGCAAGGTTGGTGTGTCAGTCGGATACGGAACATTTATTAAAAACAAACACAAAAGTATTGATGATCTTATTAAGTGTTGTGATAAGAAAATGTACGCAGATAAAAAGAAAAAGCATACATCCGGCTAAATCTGTATCGGAGGTGATAATTTATGGGAAAGGATATAAAGGTCAAGGATACAAAAACCGGCGGCACAATACATATAAAGAAATCTGCGCCACTTAAAACAGCCGAGTATTTCGCCCGTGAAGTGATACACGAAAAGATAAAGACGGTAACTGAACAATCCCGTGAAAACGGCAGTGAAAATGCAATGGGTTATGCTACCGATAAGGTTGAAAACGCTATGCACAAGGCGGAATATCATGCAGAACAAAACGCTGTAAAAACAAAGGATTATGCCGTAAATAAAGTCAAAGAACAAATCAGAGAACGAAAAGCTAATAGGCAAATTCCGCAAACCGAGCCTGTATATTCAGGCTCGGAAGCTCCGGCACAGACTGATATATCACAAAAACAGGATATATCACCAAAGCAGCGAACAGATGAAGCACATAACATAGACAATGCACCAAAGCAGCGGACCGACAATATTCATAGCGTAGATAATGCAACAAAGATAAAGGATACCGGTATTAAAACCTCTGCTCCAAAACAGAAGACGGACAAAGCTGTTGTTACAAAAAATGCTTCTGTTAAACCGTCGGCTGAAATTTCTCACGAACAAGCCACTGCAATAAATGTATCCAAAGGCATTAAAACAAGAGGTACGCCGCAAAATGCAGAAAACATAAATACAAGAAGCGTTGAGATACGGGAAAAATCACAGCAGTATATCAAAGAAAAACAAGGA
>JAFSZR010000209.1 GCA_017459135.1 Lachnospiraceae bacterium
ATCGCATCTATGTAAGGAAGTAATTCATCCAGAATATGCGGCATAACCGAACCGTTAGTCACTAGTATGTTTTTCATATTTTTCTCATGGATAAGTTTAGCTGTATCACGTACATATTCATATCCGACAAGGGGTTCATTGTATGTAAATGCCACACCTATGTTCCCCTTTTCCTTAAGTCCTACCGCTATATCGCACAATCCTTTAGGCGGTATATATTCCGAACCGGGAACTTCTCTTCCGTCCGCAAGCGATATGCTTACATTTTGACAAAAAGGACATTTTAAATTGCAACCATAGCTTCCGACAGACAAAATCATACTTCCCGGATAAAACCTGTTAAGCGGCTTTTTTTCTATCGGATCAAGCGCAAGCGATGTTATCCGACCGTAATTTTTTGAAATAATCTTACCGTCTTTACAAACTCTTGCAAGACATGCTCCCGTTTCTCCTTCAGAGAGAAGACAGCCGCGAAAACATACATCACATTGTATTTTATTCAAAATAACTGCCTCCATTTTTTACTATCTCTGTACCCTGTTAAGATATCTCTCCCATGTAAAAACAGCTTCCTTAAAGCTCACCTTAATCTCATATGAATCACTCACCGTATTGTCATCTTCATCAACGAATTCCAAACCTATATTGTATATGTTTCCGAAGTTTCATTTTCTTTATCCTTTTCCATATAATAAAGATAGGCTCCGCCGCAACTCTTGATAATTTTATCTGTTTCTTCCTCGTTTAAAACAACATCCGGCACTTCTTCCATAAGTACCTCATTTGCATCATAATACTTATATCCGTCTTTTTTTGCGGAAATGATTTTACCGTCCAAAAGTCTTGCGGTTGTTATATCCGCATAGCTTTCGGTATAATTGGTATTTTGAGAATTGTTACTGTCTACAATAAGTGCATCAAGTACAAGAATTATGCCTGCCTCATTTACCTTAAAGCTTGAAATAACACAATCGTCAAATGTAAATTTTTCTATTTCGTTTGTTGATTTAAAACCCATTTTTTCTCTCCTTTTTCTGCTATATATTTAATCAATATTATTTATTGTTTTTACCCAACTCCCAAAATATCACCGCACTTGCCGCAGCAACATTTAAAGAATCCACACCATGTGACATCGGTATCATGGCAGTGTAATCGCATTTATTTATTACCTCATCGGAAAGTCCTTCTCCCTCTGTTCCCATGATTACCGCCAGCTTATCCGCACATGATAATCTTTTATCATCAATACCTATCGATTTTTCTTTTAGTGCCATCGCAACCGTTGTGAAACCGAGAGATTTTAATTTGGATATATAATTTTCTTTATTTATATATTTGTTCGGGGCTTGGTCTGTCGAATTGTTGTACTTTTTCTCATCAACGAAAACAGTCCACGGAATTTGAAATACAGTGCCCATACTGACTCTCACAGCTCTTCGATATAAAGGGTCCGCACAGTCAGGCGTAAGCAATACCGCATCCATATTAAGTGCAGCCGCACTTCTCATAATAGCACCTATATTTGTCGGATTTACAACTCCGTCAAGAACCGCTATTTTATTCTTTCCCTCGCAAATCCGTTCTATATCGGGAAGTGCTTTTCTTCTCATGGCACAAAGTGCACCTCGCGTAAGTTCAAAACCGGTAATTCCTGTAAGCACATCAAAATCGGCAATATATATCGGAACATCTTCCATACGCCCGACAACTTCCTTTGCCTCACCCTCTATCTGCCTTGTTTCCACAAGCATAGATATCGGCTCATATCCCGCATCCAAAGCTCTCTCTATAACCTTTGGACTCTCGGCTATAAATAGGCCGTTACCTTTCGGTGCATCATAATGCAGCAATTCCTTTTCATTCATTGCTGCATATATATTTAATTCGGGGATATGTAAATCATTTATCTTAATCAGGTTCATTTTCAAAAAAACATTTCCTTATACAGTCAGTATTTTAGTTCTAAACAAATATCATATGCATATTATTTTACATAAATTTTATATAAAAAACAAATAAAATCTTATTCTAGATATCACATGCAAATAATGATATCATTGTAATTTATTAGTACTGTAGTTATTTTATTCCTCGCACCAAGCTGCACCAAAAATTCTCTAGAAATGCCAAACGACTTAAACATAGATAAACACTATGCTTAAATCGTTTAAAGTAGTATGCCGGCGACCGGAATCGAACCGGTACGGGAGATTAGTCCCGCAGGATTTTAAGTCCTGTGCGTCTGCCAGTTCCGCCACGCCGGCATGATAATTATCTTTATAAAATTAGGGGGGTCGGAAATCCGTACATGAATTTCCTATATCATAAGGAATCCTCCCGTAAGCGGGTCCCTCCTTATGACCTATAGCGACCCGGATGGGGATCGAACCCACGACCTCCGCCGTGACAGGGCGGCGCTCTAACCAGCTGAGCTAAACGTCCAAATAATAATTATTCATTTTAGTCAAGTGACCCGGACGGGAATCAACCCGTGTTACCGCCGTGAAAGGGCGATGTCTTAACCGCTTGACCACCGGGCCATATTTAAGCTCCCCGAGTAGGGCTCGAACCTACAACAACTCGGTTAACAGCCGAGTGCTCTACCATTGAGCTATCGAGGATTGGTATTAAGGAGGGACCCACGCAGTGGGAGGATTCCTTAATATATCACGAGCACTCATTCGCGAAGCGAATTTCCATTGTGCGAGTTTCCTGCATCATGGAATGCTCATTTAAGGTTTCATGAACCTTCAGAACTTCACACAGAAAGCTTTGCCTTCTTAACAATTATCCGTATCTCTGAGTCATAAGAGATCTTCCCACTTCGTGGGTCCCTTCTTATGACGAATCATAAGAGATCTTCCCACTTCGTGGGTCCCTTCTTATGACGAGTATAAGAAACCTCTAAGGATAAGCCCTCGACCTATTAGTACATTTCAGCTGAATGCGTTACCGCACTTACACCTAATGCCTATCTACCTTGTAGTCTTCAAGGGGTCTTACTCTTGCGATGGGATATCTTATCTTGAGGGGGGCTTCACGCTTAGATGCCTTCAGCGTTTATCCCTGCCGGACTTGGCTACTCAGCTATGCATTTGG
>JAFSZR010000210.1 GCA_017459135.1 Lachnospiraceae bacterium
AATATATTTGAAAAAAACATGCAAGGTCACAAATAACTTGCCGTTTATAAGTTTTTTCTTGATATAAACAGGCAGATGATATAAGATATAGGGGTATGGCGTGAAAAATACAAACGAGGTTAATTGATATGATTATAAAAAGAGCAAAAGGCTTATCGGGAGAGGTAAGCATACCGGGAGATAAATCCATATCTCACAGAAGTATTATGCTTGGTTCACTTGCAAAGGGCGACACGGAGGTTTACGGTTTTTTGCAGGGGGCGGATTGCCTTTCTTCCATAAGGTGCTTTTCACAGATGGGCATAGACATAGAAAATGATAAAGAAAAAGTTATAATCCACGGAAAGGGTTTGCATGGACTCTCAAAGCCAACCGATGAACTTGATGTCGGAAACAGCGGAACAACCATAAGACTTATGTCGGGTATACTTGCGGCTCAGGATTTTTCCGTAAATGTTACGGGAGATGCATCCATAAGAAAAAGACCGATGGAAAGAGTTATGAAGCCGCTTCGTATGATGGGAGCGGATATAAAGAGCGTAAATGATAACGGATGTGCACCGCTTTTTATAAACGGTTCAAAGTTAAAGGGAATTCATTATGATTCACCTGTTGCATCAGCTCAGGTTAAGTCTTCAATTCTTCTTGCGGGGCTTTATGCGGACGGCGAAACTTCTGTTACTGAGCCTTATGTAAGCAGAAATCATACCGAGCTCATGTTGAAAGATTTTGGTTCAAAAATTGTGACAAACGACAAAACTGCGACGGTATTTCCTACAGAAGAATTATATGCAAGACGTATAGACGTACCGGGTGATATTTCTTCTGCGGCATATTTTATAGCAGCGGGACTTATAATTGCCGGTTCCTGCGTAACCATAAAAAATGTAGGTATAAACCCTACGAGAGACGGTATCATAGAAGTTTGCCGTATGATGGGAGCGGACATAGTTGTTGATGAGATAGATAACGGTTCGGCTGAACCGATAGCGGATATTACCGTAAAAACTTCTTCGCTTAAGGGCTGTACCATAGGCGGAGAGCTTATACCGAGACTTATCGACGAGATACCTGCGATAGCCGTTATGGCTTGCTTTGCCGAAGGACAGACTGTTATTAAGGATGCGGCGGAGCTTAAGGTTAAAGAGACAAACAGAATCGATACGATAGTTAACAATCTTAAGGCTATGGGTGCGGACGTAATCGCAACCGATGATGGAATGATTATAAACGGCGGAAAAGAACTTCACGGCGCTGAAATCGACAGCAAGCTTGACCACAGAATAGCTATGAGCTTTGCAGTCGCAGGACTTAATGCCGACGGAGAAACAAATATTATCGGAAGTGAATGTGTTGACATTTCATTTCCGGGATTCTATGATATATTAAACAGTATCATAGTCAAGTGATATTATAAAATGTAAATTAAGGCTATTGCTATAATATAAATGTAGATTTTCAATGGTGCTTTTAGGGAGACGGCATCGACACGAATATACATTGATAAAGGAGTAGTAATAAAAATGGCTAAGAATTTATTTGACTTGACAGACAGAGTAGCAATTGTAACCGGATGTTCAACCGGTCTCGGAGTTCAGATGGCAAAGGCGCTTGCCAATGAGGGCTGCAACATAGTTGCGGTAGCAAGACGTCAGAATCTTCTTGATGAAGTGTGTGCGGAGCTTGAAAAAGACTATGGTGTGAAGACTCTCGCATATAAGTGCGACATAACCGTAACCGAGGAAGTAGATGCATGTGTGGATGCTGTGCTTGAAAAGTTCGGACGTGTTGACATACTTATCAATAACGCAGGAACAGGAGCGGTAGCACCTGCGGAAGACATAACCGACGACCAGTTATTTAACGAGCTTAATATCGACCTTGGAGGTACATTTAAATTTGCGCGTGCATGTGCAAAGAAGGCGATGATACCTGCCAAGTTTGGACGTATTATAAATATCGCTTCCATGTACGGTCTTGTGGGAAATAAGGTAGCACCTGCTTCGCCATACCATGCGGCAAAGGGTGGTGTCGTAAACCTCACAAGAGCTCTTGCATCCGAGTGGGGCAAATACGGAATCACAGTAAATTCAATCTGCCCGGGATATTTCTATTCACCTCTTACCAAGGAAACCCTTGACAGTGAATTTTTCCAGGCAAATGCAAGAACCATGATACCAATGGAAAGATACGGAAATGACGGTGAGCTTGATACAACAGCGTTGTTCCTTGCATCACCTGCAACCACCTACGTAACCGGAGTAGCACTCCCTGTCGACGGCGGATATACATGCATGTAAATCTTGCAAGAAGAAAAACAAGCGCCTGCGTAAGCAGGCATTTGTTTTTTCTTGCAAGATTTAACGAGCAAACCGTCTGCGAAGCAGACAGATGAGTGCCGGAAGGCACGCGTTTGCGAGTTAACGTTTAAATAGAGCGAACTGCCTGCGAAAGCAGGCAGTTTTTATTTGACATAAAGTATATATAAGTATATAAAGTATATAGAAGTATATACGGAAACAAAAAGTATATAAGAGTATATAAAAAAATATGGAAAAATCTCCATAAAAAATATAAAATTATACGTATATTAAATATAAGCGATAAAAAAGGAAGGTAAATCATGGAAAACAAAAAATTGATAACACAGGAAGAAATCGAAAAAAGCAAGGAGATTATAGGTAAGATTAATCAGTATTATTACAGCAGGATGGTTGGACAGTACAGACTCGGTACTTCTCTTCTTATAGCCATTATGTGTAACGGACATATACTTCTTGAGTCCGTACCGGGACTTGCAAAGACGACTGCTGCCAAAACATTGACTGAGTCAATGAACGGCTCGTTTTCGAGAATTCAGTGTACTCCGGATTTACTTCCGAGTGATATAATCGGAACTCAGATTTTTAATTATCAGAAGAATAATTTCGAAACAAAGCTTGGTCCCGTTTATGCAAACTTTGTACTTCTTGATGAGATAAACCGTTCCAGTGCAAAGACTCAGAGTGCGATGCTTGAAGTTATGCAGGAGCACCAGACTACCATAGGCGGTGTGGTATTTAAGATGCCGGAGATCTTTACGGTTATTGCTACCCAGAACCCTATAGAGCAGGAGGGTACATATCTTCTTTCCGAGGCACAGCTTGACAGATTTATCATGAAAGAAAAAATAGATTATCCTAATCAGGATGAGGAATTGGAGATACTCAACAGAATTGAAAACAATGTATTTGCAAAGTCAGCACCTGTTGTTAAATTGGAAGATGTTAAATATCTTCAGCTTCTTGTTGAGAGAGTTTATGTGGATCCTGCAATTAAAAAATATATCATTGCAATTATAGATGCAACCAGACATCCTGAGAAGTTTATCGGAAAAGAACTTTCACAGTACATTACGCTCGGTGCAAGTACCAGAGGCGGTATAGCTCTTATGGAAGTTGCTAAGGCGGTTGCACTTATGAACGGAAGAAACTACGTAACACCGGATGACGTAAAGGTACTTATATACAGTGTATTAAGACACAGAGTTACGCTTAATTTTGCGGCAGTAGCTGATAATATAACCGAGGAAAAAATAATTAATGCGATTATAGGAGCAATTCAGACACCATGATAGAAGATTATATCACAAAAATCAAAGCAAATGTGAGCATATATTCTACCAAGAAGACGGATAATGTTTTTGACGGTTCCTACAAATCTGTCTATAAAGGCAACAGTATGAACTTTGAGGATCTTAGGGAATACGTGGTCGGAGACAACATAAGAGATATAGATTGGAAGGCGTCTTCAAGAAGCAGAACCCTTCTTGTGAAAAGATATATTGCGGAGAAAAAACATAATATTATGCTTGTTTTTGATACGGGTAAGAAAATGCTTGCCGATACCAAAGCGCTGGAAACCAAAAAAGAGGTTGCTCTTATGGCGGGAGGTACTGCAGCATATATCGCATGCAAAAACGGTGATTATATCGGTTCAGTATTTAATAAAAACGGTATGATAGAATACGGACAGCTTCGCACCGGACAGGTTAATCTGGAAAGACTTCTTACTATGTATGACAGGGCGGTATTTAACGAGGAAAGCGGTGATTTAAATAAATCACTCGGTTTCATTCTTAAAAATATCAAACGAAAGATGGTTGTTTTTGTAATAACAGATGCGACCGGTATTAAAAACGTCAGCGAAAGTACACTTAAGAAGTTAAGGATCATGCATGATATTTTATTTATAAATATAAGCGATGCGGATTTTACTTCCGGTACTTCGTACGACTTTGACAGATCCGAGTATATACCCGAGTTTTTTGCGGGCAATAAAAAGCTTATGGATCTGGAACTTAAGATAAAAAAAGAGCTTTATGAAGAAAATGAAAAAAAGCTTATCAGATACGGTGCGGTTTTTGCTGACATAGACAGCAAAGAAGATGTAACAGAGAAAATAGTGGAATTATTGGAGAGGCATAAATATGCAAACACCAGGCGGTAGTTCAGTAGGAGGAATAAGTGAAAAGTTTACTGTAGGATTACAGGATATGTATTCATATTCTGTATGGCTTATAATTGTGCTTATAATCATAGCACTTATTCCGCCTGTTATAATTTTGATAAATTACATAAGGAAGAAAAATGCCACAGCGGCCGCAAACTATGTTGAGCCGGTTAAGACTATTGACTTAAACAGTGCTAAACAAAAATATATCGGACTTATATCGGAAATAGTTGAAAAGTATAACAGCGGAAAGCTTTCGGACAGACATGCTTATCAGCAACTCAGTAAAGTGGTAAGAAATTTTGTTTTTGATACAACCAATATAAAGGTTCAAAACTATACCTTAAGTGAGATAAAATCACTTAACATTCCTAATCTTTACTATCTTGTGGATGAGTGTTATGAACCGGAGTTTTCGGAGCATAACAAGGGTAATATAGTTGAAACTTGTGAAAAAGCAAGGCAGGTAATAGTCGGATGGAATTAATGTACAAGTGGGTTTTGTATATCGGAATACCGCTGCTTGTTATACTTCCTTTTGTGGTTTTAGGTCGAAGAAAAAACTTCAGGGACAGCATAAAAGCGGCAAACGTTTCGTATGTAAAGGATGACCCGAGATTTAAGAGAAAGACAATTGTATATAAGCTTTTAAGTGTGTTTGCACTTATATGTCTTTGGGCGTCGATAGCGGTAAGCTTTGTTATGATTTCAAGACCTGTCGAAGTTAAGACGGTTTCCAAGACATTAAGAAACAGAGATATTTTCCTTTGTCTTGATATATCGGATTCAATGGATGAGCTTAATAATAATATCTGCGATGATTTAAAAAAGCTTGTCAAGGGACTTGACGGAGAACGTTTCGGAATAACAATCTTTTGCGGTAAGACGGTAGTGTTGGTTCCTCTTACTACTGATTATGATTATGTTTTGGGCGAGATAGATAAGCTTCAGAAGTCTTTTGAACAAAGTACTTCATACTGGGAATGGGCCAATGACTTTGATTTGGAAGCTTATGAATATAAATATGCGGGAACCTTAAGCGACTACGGTAGTTCACTTATAGGTGACGGTATAGCGGGCTGTCTGTTTGCATTCCCTGACTTAAGAGAAAATACGGACAGAGCAAGAATTATGATTGTTACAACGGATAATGAGGTTTACGGAGAACAGATAGTTACCGTTTCTGAGGCTACAGACCTTTGTAAAAAATACGGTGTTAAAGTATTTGCACTCGGACCTGATTATGTGGTTGATGAAGCATCCTTTAAAAAGGATATAGAAAAAACCGGCGGACAATTTTACAGGATACAAAGTAAGAATGCGATAGAAGATGTTATAGATGCGATAAGCGTAACCGATGCATCGGATACTCAGGAGATTCAGACATTTATAACGGACAAACCGGTACTCTTGTTTTATTTTTTACTTATTTGTACAGGACTGTATTTTGTTTCTGCAAGGAAGGTTAGATTATGAAGATAAATCCTATTATACCGATATGGGTGATGTCACTTTTATGTGTATTGTTTCTTGTACTCGGAAGAAAAGGAAAATTTAATTATATAAGACAGGTTATAATTGTTGCTTTATTGTTTGCGATTAACCTGCGCCCGATGGTTGAGGATGATAATGTTCCGACCGTAAAACAAAATGTTGATGTGCTTTTTGTTGTTGATAACACAATAAGTATGCTTGCCGAGGATTATAACGGTAACAACAGAAGAATGGATGCGGTAAAGGCTGACTGTAAGTATATTGCCGACAGTCTTCCTACGGCGAATTTTTCGGTTATATCGTTCGGTAATCTTACCGATAAAGCTATACCTTATACAAATGATATTAATCTTTTTTATCAGGTAATAAATTCTTTATGCGGACAGACAACTCTTTATGCCAAGGGTACGTCTTTTAATGAGACATTGGAATTTGTGAAAAAAGATCTGGATAATGACAGTGATAATTATCAGATAGTATTTTTTATAAGTGACGGTGAGATTACAAGTGATGAAAAGCTGAAAAGCTATTCCGATTTAAAGAAGTATATTGACAACGGTGCTGTACTCGGATACGGAACAACCACCGGAGGACCGATGAAGGCAGCTGCATATTCGGGTGATGACAGAGAGCCGGAATATCTTTATACTTATGATTCGAACTATAAAAAGGTTCAGGCTATTTCGAAAATAGATGAAGACAACTTAAGGAGTATTGCAAATGATATGGGAGTTGATTATGTTCATATGACAAATCAGGCTTATATTAATGATACCCTCGAAAGTATAAAAAAAGATATAGAAGATTTGGAATATGGCAAAGACGGTAAAAAAGGATACAGAGACATTTATTATTTCTTTGTGATTCCGCTTTGTGCATTGCTTGTTTTTGATTTTGTATATTATAGGAGAAAGGTGAAGCTTAAATGATAAAGAAAATCCTTATAATTGTATATGTTCTTTTTCTGCTTGTGCTCGGAAAGCTTATTTTTACCTATGCCTATAATGAGCATGTAATAAAAAAGGTTAAGGAAAATTCTTATACCGGACGTGCCGATGTACTGACTTTTGCAAACTTTTATGAGCCGTATATCGCACATTATAACCGCGGAAATATCTTTTATAAAAACGGGAATTATGATGAAGCGATAAAAGAGTACAATAATGCACTTAAATGTCATGTGCCTGATAGGAAGGAGTGCTCAATCAGAATTAATCTTGCTCTTTCTATAATAGGTAAGATACCGAATGACTATGATGCACCCGATAAAATCGATGCAACCATAGCAACGCTTAAAGAAGCAAGGGAAGTTCTTCTTCCGGATGATTGTGCCAATGAAGAAGGGACCGGTCACAGTGCTGAAGCGGAAAAGTTAAAGAAAGAGATAGATGACCTGATTAAGGAACTTGAACAAGAGAAGGAAGAACAAAGTCAGGACAATCAGGATGATCAAAATCAGGATGACCAGGACGACCAGAATCAGGACGATCAGAATACTACCGAAAGTGAAGAAGAGCAACACATTGATGAACTTGAACAGCAATTTATAGATCAGCAGGCAGAATCCTACGAAGAAAGAGAAGAAGAAATGAATTCGTTAAATGAGATGTATAACTACGATTTCAACTTCGATAATGACGGAATATGGTAAATAACAAAAGGTGTTTACAAGGTATAATAACTTTGTAAACACTTTTTTTTATTTTGGTGTTGACAAAGTTGATTAATTGTATTATAGTACTATTGTACTAAGCAAGTAATACAATAATACAAAAACAAAAATACTAACAAAGTATGCAAAGCGTACGGAGTTTACGGGACTTGCTAAATTCGATAGTTTGGGAGGTGAGCGGATGTCATGGAAGTTTGATAACAGTTCTCCGATTTATATGCAGATTATGGAGCAGATTAAAAAAATGATTGCAAGAGGAGAGCTTAAGCCGGGAGAAAGAGTACCGGCGGTAAGGGATATGGCACTTACGGCGGGAGTTAATCCGAATACCATGCAGAAGGCTTTATCGGAGCTTGAGAGAGCGGGCATTCTTGTTTCAAACAGAACAGCGGGAAGGTTTGTAGCTGATTTGGGAGAGAACAGCGGTAATCTTAAAAGCGATGCGGGCTACAAGTTGACCGTTAACTATGTTAACGGAATGAGAGAGCTTGGATTTGATGATAAAGAGCTTGTGGACAGTGTCAGGAATTATGTGAGCAAATAAGAAGCACATAACGTGGTTAAAGAAAAGTTTTGTATGAGTAATATTTATAGAAAAGAGGGAATGAATATATGAGTAATCTGGTTGAGATATCTCAGGTTAAAAAGGGATATGGCATAAGAAAACAGGTTTTCACAGATCTTAATTTAAATCTTGAAAGCGGAAAAATTATCGGACTTCTCGGACCGAACGGAAGCGGTAAGACCACACTTATCAAGATGCTTGCAGGTTTGTTAAAACCTGATGCCGGAAATATAATGATAGCGGGTAACAAGGTTGGACCCGAAACTAAAGCGGTAGTTTCGTATCTTCCTGAAAGAACTTATTTTAACGAAAGTTTAAAAATTAAAAACCTTGTAAATATGTTTAAGGATTTTTACGCGGACTTTGATGAAGCAAGAGCTTATCACATGATGGAGCTTCTTAAACTTGAGCCGGATATGGTTTTTAAGAAGCTTTCCAAAGGTAACAAAGAGAAGATTCAGCTTATTATGGTAATGAGCAGAAAGGCTAAGCTTTATCTTTTGGATGAGCCGATTGCCGGTGTTGATCCTGCGGCAAGGGATTATATCCTTCAGACCATTATTACCAACTATGACAGTGAGGCAACGATACTTCTTTCGACACATCTTATTTCGGATATAGAAAATATTCTTGATGATGTCATATTTGTTAAAGAGGGACAGATAGTTTGTCATCAGGATGCGGATGCTTTAAGAAGTCAGAGAGGTCAATCGGTTGATGAGATTTTCAGGGAGGTATTCAAATGTTAGGAAAATGTATTAAAAATGAAATAATTAACAGATATAAACCTTTACTTCTTGTATATTCGGTATTACTTATTTACAGCCCTATTTATTATATACTGGATCAGATGAGAGATAATATGAATAATGATTATGTTATGATGTTTGTCGGTCTTTTGCAGGTGGTTTACGGCTTTGTTGTTTTGTTTGCATTACTTGCGGTTTTCTTCTATCCTTTATATGATTTCAGAAATCGTTTATTTAAGGATCAGGGTTATTTGACCAATACCTTGCCGGTTAAGACTTCAACCTTGATGATAGGAAGACTTATAGTTGATATTTTGACTTATATAAGCGCTGCAATCGTTATTCCGTTTTCTATCTGCCTTGCGGCTATGGACTTTAGAATTTACGGAAAATTGTTCGATTTAGTAATTGAACTGATCGGATATATTACAACTGATGTTTCAAATGTGCTTGTACTCACTATGATTATTCTTGTTTTGTTAACTTTCCTTGCGGGTATGCTTTTATCACAGTGGATGTTTAATGCGGCATATGCTTTCGGACATTCTTTTTCGAACAACAAAAAGGTTATGTCAATTATCGGTATGTTAATTTTTTATGCGGCATTTCAGGTGCTTTCGATTTTCTTCCTTGTAATTCTGAAAAACACAGGATTGCTTACAGATTTCCAGGAGATTGAAAATGCGTCGAATTACAGCTTTGAAGTTGCCAATACATTCTTTGGAGTAATATGTATATTTGAAATGCTCGGTGTAGCTGCACTTGTGGCAATTACAGGATGGTTGACAAAGCACAAGCTTAATTTAGAGTAAAAGGTTTTCACTTCCTCACAAGAGGACAACATAAATGATTACAAATTGGTTGTAATTAAGGGAAACAGAGATTATTAGTTTAATCTCTGTTTTTTCTTGACATTTTAAAAATCTGTGTTATAGTTGTAGTAGAACAAATATAATTTATAAAAATGTGCAATAATACAAGAGATGTGGTATTATTGCAATTAGAAAGTGAGGGATTGGTATGGATGCGGAAAAGTTCACAAGAAAATCGTTGGAAGTGGTTGAGAATTGTGAGAAGCTTGCATATGAGTATAATAATCAGGAGATAGACCAGGAGCATCTTTTGTACAGCCTGCTTACGGTTGATGACAGTCTTATAGCCAAGCTCCTTGCAAATATGGGTATTAATGTCGAGAGCTTTTCAAAGGAGGCGGAAAAGCTGGTTGCTTATCGCCCTAAGGTTTCGGGCGGAAAGCTTTTTACAAGTCCGGATTTTTCAAAGGCGCTTATTCAGGCTGAAAAGGAAGCTAAGCAGATGGGTGATGAGTATGTATCTGTGGAGCATATCTTCCTTGGTATACTTGAGAAAATGAATAAGGCGGTTAAAGGCCTTGTTCTCGGATATGGAATTACAAGAAATAAATTTCTTGAGGTGCTTGCCGGAGTAAGAGGTAACAAAAAGGTTGAGAGCGATAATCCTGAGGCGACTTACGATACGCTCAATAAATACGGATATAACCTTGTGGAAAGGGCGAGAGAACAAAAACTTGACCCTGTTATCGGAAGAGATGCGGAGATAAGAAATATTATAAGAATTCTTTCAAGAAAGACGAAAAACAATCCTGTTCTTATAGGTGAGCCGGGTGTCGGTAAGACGGCTGCGATAGAAGGTCTTGCACAGCGTATAGTAAGAGGGGATGTTCCGGATTCGTTAAAGGATAAAGATATATTTGCCCTTGATATGGGTGCGCTTTTGGCGGGTGCCAAATACAGAGGTGAATTCGAGGAAAGACTTAAGGCCGTACTTGATGAGGTAAAGGATTCGGACGGACAGATAATTCTTTTTATCGATGAGCTTCATACTATAGTCGGAGCCGGAAAGACAGAAGGTGCAATGGATGCCGGTAACATGCTTAAGCCTATGCTTGCAAGAGGTGAGCTTCATTGTATAGGTGCAACGACTCTTGATGAGTACAGAAAATATATAGAAAAGGATCCTGCACTTGAAAGACGTTTCCAGCCCGTTATGGTAAATGAACCGACCGTTGAGGATACCATTTCGATTTTACGTGGTATCAAGAACAGATACGAGGTCTTTCACGGTGTAAAGATAAACGACAGTGCGATAGTAAGTGCGGCAACGCTTTCGGACAGATATATAACCGACAGATTTTTGCCGGATAAGGCTATCGACCTTATAGACGAAGCCTGTGCCATGATTAAGACGGAGCTTGATTCGCTTCCTGCCGAACTTGATGAGATTGACAGAAGAATCATGCAACTTGAAATCGAAGAGGCGGCCCTTAAAAATGAAGAGGATAATTTGAGTCGTGAGAGACTTAAATCTTTAAAGGGAGAACTTGAAGAGTTACGTGAACAGTCCAAGCAGATGAAGGCTGTCTGGGAAAATGAAAAGTCGGGCGTGGAGCATATCAGAAGTCTTCGCGAAGAACTTGAAAATATAAATAATGAAATTGAGATTGCTCAAAGAAATTACAATCTTGAAAAGGCTGCCGAGCTCCAATACGGAAGACTTCCGCAACTTAAGAAAGAGATAGAAGAACTAGAAGCAAATGTAAGCGAGAAGGAAAACAGGCTTGTCCATGAATGTGTTACCGACGAAGAGATAGCGAAGATTATTTCCAAGTGGACGGGTATACCTGTTTCAAAGCTTACCGAAAGCGAGAGAAACAAAACTCTTAATCTTGCTCAGGAACTTCATAAGAGAGTTGTGGGACAGGATACCGCCGTATCACTTGTAAGCGATTCAATTATAAGATCCAAAGCAGGTATAAAGGATCCGACCAAGCCGATCGGTTCATTCCTTTTCCTCGGTCCTACGGGTGTAGGTAAGACGGAACTTGCAAAAACTCTTGCAGAGGCACTCTTTGATAACGAGAATAATATGGTTCGTATCGATATGAGCGAGTATATGGAAAAGCACAGTGTGGCAAGACTTATCGGTGCGCCTCCGGGATATGTCGGCTATGATGAGGGCGGACAGCTTACCGAAGCCGTAAGAAGAAAACCATATTCTGTTGTATTGTTTGATGAGGTTGAGAAGGCACATCCCGATGTATTTAATGTTCTTCTTCAGGTGCTTGATGACGGACGTATAACGGACTCGAAGGGTAAAACCGTGGACTTTAAAAATACTATATTGATAATGACTTCAAATATAGGTTCGGAGTTTTTGCTTGACGGAATTGATGATAAAGGTGATATAAAACCTGATTGTAATGAAAAGGTTATGAACATGTTAAAAGCACATTTCAGACCTGAGTTTCTTAACAGACTGGATGAAATTATTATGTTCAAGCCTCTTGATAAATCATCGATAAGCGGTATAGTTAACCTTCTTGTTGCCGATCTTAACAAGCGTATTGCGGACAAGGAATTAAGACTTGAAATAACGGATGCGGCAAGAGACTTTATCATAGAATCGGGTTATGACCCTGTATATGGAGCAAGACCGCTTAAGAGATATTTACAGAAAAATGTTGAGACCTTAGTAGCAAGAGCGATACTAAGTAACGCGCTTCATCAGGGAGATGTAATAACACTCGATTACAGCGGAAGTGAATTATATATTAAAAATTCAAGAATACAATAATATGGATGTAAAATACATGGAAATCGAAGAATATGCATATAAGCTGACGGAACTTGCAAGAGACAATATCTTAATCAGATACAGATTTTTTGATATTGCTCTTGCAAGTATGAAACCGATGTCTAAAGCAGGCACAGGCTGTTTTTATTATGAAGAAAACAAGCTTGTGTTTGATCCTGTGTATCTTTTAAGAAGATATAAGGATGAGAAAAACATCGCAGTCAGGGCTTATATGCATATTCTTTTTCATAATGTTTTGCTTCATGGATTTAATATTAACAAACTTGATAAAGAAAGCTGGGATCTGGCAGCGGATATTGCCGTGGAAAATATTATTCTTGATATGGATTTCGGGGCGGCGGCTTTGTCGGATGATGAGGAAAGAAGAAAAGTAATAGAAATATTAAAGCAAAACATTCCCGTTTTTACGGCGGACAGAATTTACAGATATTTCAAAACCGTAGGGATAACTGAGGAAGCAAAAGATAAGTATAAAGATCTTTTTAGGATAGACAGGCATATTAATTGGTATGCACAAAAGGATGAAAATAACACGAAAGAAGAAATCATTGTTTCAAAGGATGATTGGGAAAAGATTTCAAGAAGAATCAGAACAGAGATTTCTCAGTTTTCAAAGAATAAAAATCTTCTTGACGATATAACCGAAAATATAGACTATGCTATAAGAAAAAGATATAATTATGCTGACATGCTTGAACATTTTATGGTTATGAATGAAGAAATAACCGTAAACGATGATGAGTTTGATTATATTTATTATACTTACGGACTTGAAACCTACGGCAATATGCCGCTTATTGAACCGCTCGAATATAAAGAGGAAAAGAAAGTAAAAGAGTTTGTTATCGCACTTGATACTTCGGCTTCGTGCGGCAGGGATATTATAGAAAAGTTTCTTGTTAAGACGTATGATATAATAAAGAGCAAAGAGACTTTTTTTAACAAGGTCAACATACATATCGTTCAATGTGACGACAGGATTCAGTCGGACGAAAAGATAGAGACAACAGAAGATTTTGAGAGCTTTTTGAAAAACTTAAAGCTTAAGGGAAGCGGGGCAACGGATTTTACACCGGTTTTTGATTATGTGGAGAAGCTTAAAGCCGAAAATGAATTTACAAAACTTAAGGGCTTGATTTATTTTACGGACGGATTCGGAATATTTCCGGAGAAGGTTCCGGATTATGAAGTATTGTTCGCTTTTCTTTACGAAGATATAAGCAGACCGCGAGTTCCGGGATGGGCAATGCAGATTGGTATGGAGGATGAACTTTATGAATATTGAACAGGCAAAAGATTATATAAAGGATTCCGTTAAGATGTATCTTAAGAAAGACGAATACGGAGATTACAGAATACCTGTTGTAAGACAGAGACCGATTTTTCTGCTCGGTGCACCGGGTATAGGAAAGACTGCTATTATGGAGCAGATTGCAAGCGAGCTAGGGATAGCTCTTGTTTCTTATTCGATGTCGCATCATACAAGACAGTCGGCACTCGGTCTTCCGTTTATAAAACATAAGAAATATGAAGGTATGGAATATGATGTTTCCGAGTATACCATGAGTGAAATAATTGCTTCGATTTATGAGATAATGAACGAGAGTGATATAAAAGAGGGTATTCTTTTTCTTGATGAAATCAATTGTGTTTCCGAAACTTTGGCACCGTCCATGCTTCAATTCCTGCAATATAAAACCTTTGGAAGACATAAGGTTCCCGAGGGCTGGGTTATAGTTACGGCGGGTAATCCACCCGAGTATAACAAGTCAGTAAGGGAGTTTGATGTGGTAACTCTTGACAGATTGAAGGTTATAAATGTTGAGGCGGATTATCCTACCTGGAAGAAGTATGCACTTGAAAAAAGAATTCATGGTTCGATAATAAGCTTTCTTGATATAAACAGGGATTATTTTTATTATATGGAAACCACTACCGGCGGGCGTATGTATATTACTGCGAGAGGCTGGGAGGACTTATCGGAAATAATCTGTTTGTATGAAGAAGACAATATAAAAGTAAGCGAAGAGCTTGTGGAGCAGTATATCAGAAATGATACCGTTGTTAAGGAATTTACGGCATTTTATGATTTATACAATAAATATAAAAATGATTATATGATAAACGAACTTCTTGACGGAAAAATATCAGATGAACTGATTTCCAAGGCAAAAGAGGCAGAACTTGATGAAAAGGTTTCTCTTATGGGAATGCTTTTGGAAACTGTCCTAAGCGATATAAAAGATGTGATTGATTATTCGGATTATCTTTCCGAGCTTATACCTGTTCTTAAAACAATTAAAAATTCGGATAAGGGCTTTGATTATGTTAAAGGCATAAAAGATAAAAGAGAAGAAGTGTATAAAAAAAGACTCAAGGCAAATTCTCTTGATGATGATACAAGAATTAAAGAAAGACGTGTTATAGACTTTTTGAAGAAATCATGTGAACTTGTTTCGGATAACGATAAGGTATTTGATATACTTAAGGAAAAATACGAGAACGAGGTTTTAACCATGCGTAACATGGCAGACAAAACTTCACTTCGTTTGCATAATTTGTTTGACTTTACCGATAGGGCTTTTTCGGAGGATAATGAGATGCTCATCCTTGTAACCGAGCTTACTGCCGGAAAGTACAGTTCGAGGTATATAAGCATGTTCAAAAGCGAGGACTACGATAAGTATAATTCAAAGCTTATGCTTTCGGAAAGACAGTCGGCTATTAATAAAGAAATTGAAAATATTGTTTTTGACTCGACCTTGTGATAAAATAGATTAGATTTTTTGTTTGATATTTTATGCAATTGCTTGATTAGAGCGACAGAGGAAGGAGCAAAAATGAAAAGAAAGGTTTTATTTTGCCTTTTGGCAATGAGCATGGTTCTTTTCACTGCGTGCGGAAAAAAAGAAAATAAAACAACAGAACAAACAACTGTGGAAACGGTACCGTATCAACCTGCTACGGGTACAGATGCAACAACGGTTGCCGAACCTGCCAAAGACGAGGAAGGTTTTTACTCGACGGATGATTATGTAATTACGGTTGGAGATACAATTAACGTTAGAGTTTCACCGTCGAAAGATGCAAGTATATATTCACTTCTTGCCGGCGGAGTGGTTTTAAAAAGAACCGGATATAATGAGGAATGGACGAGAGTTTATCTTGATAATACAAGCTTTTATATTCATTCGGACCTTGTGGAGATAACAGATCAGGTTCCGGAGGAAGAGCCCGATACGGAGGATACTTCCGAAGAAGAAGTACCTAAGCTTGAAAAGATAGTAATTATAGATCCGGGAAATCAAACAAATCCAAATGTTTCACAGGAATCTATAGGACCGGGAAGCGAAGAAACAAAACAGTGTGCAACTACGGGATATACAGGTGCTACTCTCGGAGCAAAAGAATATGAGCTTAATCTGATTTACGCTGAGGCCTTAAAGACCGAATTGGAAAGCAGAGGTTATACGGTCACTTTAACAAGAACCGAAAACGAAGTGGATTTGACCAATAAAGCCAGAGCAGAAATGGCAAACAGTTCAGGTGCAACAACATTTATCAGAATTCAAATGAGTTACAGCTCAAATACCGAGTTGACCGGTGTTATGGCGGTAATTATGCCGGGTGACAGCAGATATAATGCTTCTTTACATGATGACAGCAGGGAGCTGGCAACGAGAATTCTTCAAGGTGTAACCGGTAAAACAGGAGCTGTAAATCATGGTATATATGAAACAGATCAATATACGACAATTAACTGGAGTCAGATTCCGGTTGTTGTTATAAATCTTGGGTATCTTAGCAGTGCTCAGGATGAACAAAATCTTCTTGATGAGAATTATCGTAATGATACCGTTAAAGGCATTGCGGATGGTTTAGACTATTTTTATAATTAAATTTGGGAGGAAGAATATATGAGAGATTATGTATTAATCGGAGATACAACAGAGGATATTGCACCTGAGGTTGTAAAAACCATGGACGCAAAGCTTTTGCCGTTTTCTTATTCAATAAATGATGAAATCTTTCCTTTTTATATGGATGAGAGAGATGGGGATATAAAGGATTTTTATGAGAAGTTAAGAAAAGGCTCCATGCCTGTAACATCACAGATTAATCCTGATTCATATAAAAGTTACTTCGAGGAAATAGTTAAAGAAGGAAAAGATATATTATATCTTTGCTTTACTTCGGGACTTAGCGGCTCGATTCAATCCGCATTAATCGCTGCGGATATGATTAATGATAAATATCCGGATGCAAGAATTGAAATCATTGATTCTTTTTCGGCAAGCGTAGGAGGAGGAATCCTTTTGTACGAGTCGGATTTAAAGAAAAAGGAAGGCCTTGGTTTGGATGAACTTAAGGCATGGATTGAGGAGAACAGATATAAGACAAGACATTGGTTTATGGTTGAAGATTTGTTTCATTTGAAAAGAGGCGGCAGATTATCAACTGTCGAAGCTATGATAGGAAGCGCATTAAAGATTAAACCTATCTTAAGTGTGGATGAGGAAGGAAAACTTGTTGTAAAATCAAAGGCACGAGGAACCGGAAAGGCACTTGATTATCTTATCTCAAGAGTTGATGAAGAGGTAAGTGATTTCAGTAAAATACATTTTAATATAGGAAATGCCGATTCACTTGAGAAAGCTGAGAAGATTAAGGAAATGCTTCTTGAAAGAGGAGCAAAGGAAGAAAATATATTTATTTCTTCAATCGGACCGATAATCGGAACACACGTAGGACCGGGTATGGCAGCGATAGCTTACGTGAATTTGTAATAATCCTTAATATATTAAAAAGCCAGAATAAATAGCATTAGATATAGCATTATGCATATATTTAACAAAACATGTCAATTTATTTGTAACAATTTACGTAACAAAATTGTAACAAATTGATCGACATGTTTTTTTTAATATGTTATTATCAATCTGTAACAAAATTGTAATATTAATAAACTTTATCTTAACATTGTTGCAAAATGACGGAGATTAATTATGAACAAAAGGACTAAACTTAAATTACAGAACGCAAAGATTTATTTAAAAAAGAACATATTTAACGGAAGATACATAGTAAGAAATATTTTAGCTTCAACCATTATTGTAACCGTAGCGGCAGGAGCTTACGGAGTCGGTGCTTTGGCATTGGGAAACAAAAAAGAAGAAGCTAAAGAGGTTGTAGAAACCTCACAGGAAGAACAGGTTGTAATTGATTTAAATGAAACAAGTAGTTTGAATTCTTCTTCTATAAGCATACTTATGGCTGATATGGATGCCGGAAGCAATGCCGATATCGAAGCAAGAGAGTCGGAAATGCTTACCGAAGCATATAAAGAATTCGAAAACAAATGTGTTTCGGTTTCAGATAACGTTAATGTAAGAGAAAAGGCCGATACCGATTCGAAGATTGTCGGTAAGATGAATAACGGTGCCGTTGCGGTTGTTAATTCTGTCGACGGTGAATGGTTAAATATTACATCCGGTGATGTTACGGGATATGTAAATGCGGAGTTTGTTAAAACCGGTAATGATGCTTTTGATTATGCAAAAGATTTTTATGATATCACTGCAGTTGTAACAGAGGACGGAGTAAATATCCGTAAGGACGCATCTAAAGATGCAGATGTTATTGCCGCAGCATATACAGGTGTTGTATATGATGTTGATAAGGAAGCAACAGATGCTGTAACCGATTGGGTATGTATCTCGGTAGACAGCTCAAATAAGGGATATGTGAGTGCAGATTATGTTGAGGTAACCGAAGGATATCCTGTAGCGGTTGCATTTGAAGATGCTTCCGAATCAAACAAAAACGACGAAAAAGAAAATGACAAGAAAGAGGAAAAGAAAGATAATTCCTCCGAAGATAAAAAACAGGAAACGACAAATACAAAGACAACCGAGACTCAGACTACAGAAGTACAAACAACTGAAGCTCCGACAACTGAAGCTCCGACAACCGAAGTTCCGACAACAGAGGCTCAGGCTACAGACAATCAGACTACTGTTCCTGTAACCGCAAGAGGATGCGTATCACTCAGCGAAGATGATATTTACCTTATGGCTGCTGTTATGACACTTGAGTGCGGTGGCGAGTCTTATGAAGGACAGCTTGCCGTTGCAAATGTAATTCTTAACAGACTTCAGTCGGGAAGATGGGGAAGTACAATGAGTGATGTTGTATATGCTCCGAGACAGTTTACGGTAGTTAACAGTGCAAACTTTAATACATATGTATCACCAAGCTGTTTACAGGCAGCAAGAGATGCTTGTGCGGGAACAAATAACATTGGCGGATATATGTCATTCAGACCTTTGTACAACGTTGATACTTCAAGCTTGGGAAGTTATACAATTATAGGAAACCATTGCTTTTTCTAAAAAGCCCTAATAATATATAACGTAAACAGGGAAGGATATTATCCTTTCCTGTTTTGTTTTTTCTTGAAAGAAATATATGGGTTTGGTATAATAATCTTTGTAGCAAAGAAATATTTTGTTAATTGGGGATCGTTATATGGAAAATGAAAAAAGTACTTTAAATTACAATGAGGCACTGGCCGGTAAATTAAAGACAAGACGCTTTGTTGAACTTAAGGAAAACAAGGAGTTTTACAGCCAGATTGCGAAAGCTCTTGCCGTAAGGTATGAGGTTATTTATTATGTTGATTTGACAACGGGGGAATACACTGAGTACTGCTCGAGTGAGAAATATGCTCAGTTAAAAGTAGGTACAAAGGGAGAAGATTTTTTCGGTGATACTCAAAGAAATCTTAAGCAAAATATATTTGCCGAAGATTTTTCAATGATGGTTGATGCTATGCAAAAGGAAAATTTTGTAAAGGATCTGAATGAAAAATCACCTTATTCCATAACGTACAGACTTATGATTGACGGAATGCCCGAATATGTGAATCTTCGTGCGGTATATGCTGAAAATGATGATCAACATGTTATTATCGGCGTTACCAATATAAATGATTCCATGAAGAAAAAACTGGAAATGCAGAAAGCGATCAATATGGCAAGTAAGGATTTGCTTACCGGAATAAAAAATAAAAATGCTTATATGGCTGATGAGGAAAAACTCAACGAGCAGATAAAGAACAGCATTATCATTCCGGAGTTTGCCATTGTGGTATGTGACATAAATGATTTAAATGAAGTAAATGAAAAAAGGGGTCAGCATACCGGAGACGAGTTTATTAAAGATGCATGTAAGATAATTTGCGATATATATAAACACAGTCCTGTTTACAGAATAGGCGGAGACGAGTTTGTTCTGATACTTACCGGTGAAGATTATATCTACAGAAATGTTCTTTTGGAAACAATAAAGAATATAAGTAAAAGCAACCGAAGTAAAGAGTTGGTTACATTGGCTTGCGGTATGGGTGTTTACTCCTGTGCGCTTGATGATGATGCACGTGCGGTTTTTGAACGTGCCGATAATGCGATGTATGAAAACAAAAAACTTTTTAAAGCGGATTTGGATGAATAAAAAAACGGCGATTTTAAAATCGCCGTTTTAATTATATTGTTTTATGCTTCCGTAGCTGATGCTTCCGCATCGTCTTCCTTGTTTTCTTCATCGCCTGCAAGAGAAACATAATCTCTGTCGCTTGCTGCAGCATCCAAATCATCGAAGAAGATTTCGCCTTCATCTACATAATCCTCTTCCTTCTCCGAAAACTTAGGCATCTTTTCTTTGATTGTATTTTTAACCTTGTTAAATGTTTCGTTTTCCTGAAGAGATGTCTTAACCTTGTTGATTTTTTCGTTTTCGTTTATTGAAGTTTTAATCTTGTTGATTTTTTCATCAACATTATGCTCTTTATATACTTTGCTTTCTTTAATCTGATCCTTGAATACATAGCATAATCCGCCGACAGCTGCAGTTGCGGCAGTTATGGTAACTAAACCTTTAATTAATTTGCCCATTGATATATCTCCTTTTCATTTTTATAGTTTCAACGTTTTACGTAAATAATATTCTAATACAAGTATATTTAAAAATCAAGCGTATTAACAATATGTTTTCAAATAATTTTCACAGTTTTTTAAGGCTTTTTTAACACTTGAAAATTGCCTTGAATCAAAAGATGTGCTACAATCAAATTATAATAATAAAGGCAGGTAATTTTATGAACAGAAAATTATTGGAAACGGAAAAAAACTTCCTTGTTTGCAGCATACTTATGATAATAGTCGGTATTGTAATGTGCGTAATCGGCAAAATTGGGCTCGGGGTAGCAACAATTGTCATAGGTATAGCATTTTTGGTGATTTTCTTTGCCATGGTTAAGAAGAATAACGAGGATGAAAATATTAAGACTTCGGGAAAAGGAAAAGATGAGTAATAATAAAAACTATTATAACGAAAAATTTAATAATTTTAATGAAGAAGAGCAACGCCTTGATAAAAAGTACTCTCAAATATCCACGCTTCGTATAATTTCTTTTTTATTGGGATTTGCTCTTTTGCTTATAGGCATTTTTGATGACAAGCTGTCGGCGGGAATTATCGGTGCATTGTTATTGGCGGCTTTTTTGTTTTTGGTAAGAACTCATGGTGAGCTTGTAAAAAAACAGGAAGAAGTTAAAAGCAAGATCAAGGTAACAGGAAAATATAATGACAGATTTTCAGATGATTGGAGAAGTTTTACCGATACCGGGAAAGAATTTCTGACGGAAGATGATTTGGTTTCAAGGGACATTGATTTGTTGGGAAAGGATTCGTTATTTCAATTGATTAACGTCTGTCATACCGAAAAAGGAAGAAAACTGTTTGCCGATAAATTAAAAATTGACGACTTTGACATTAGTGAAATACAAAATAACAATAAGGCCGTGGAGGAGCTTATCGATAAAAAAGAGTTTGCCATATCTTTTGAAGCAGCGGGAATCAGATTGTCGGAAAAAAAGAAAAAACATGATATCGATAAATTTTTGGAATATTGCGGTGATGAAAAATCAGGTTCTGCGTCTCTTTGGATTGAAGCGGCAAGGTTCATATTTCCGATAGCGGAATTGACTTTGATTGTATTGTGGGCAATGGGCGTAATCGGTTACGGGCTTCCGCTTGCGGGATTTATAATTATGCTTGCGTTGGCGGGCTTTACTTCAAATATGACCGAAAAAACCATAGTTCCGTTTTATGCTATGGGTCCTGCTATAGAAGAATACGAAGATATGCTTCTTATTATGGAAAAAGAAGAGTTTACGTCTGAACCTATGAAGAAACTTAATGAACATATTTCCGGTGATAACGGTGCCGTAAATGCATTTAAATCATTAAAGAAAATCAGTCAGGCTTATAATATTTCGTATAATCCGTTTATGCATGCTATACTTACCGGTCTTTTCCTTTGGGATTATCATATAGCGCATTTTACTTCCAAATGGAAAGAAAAGTACGGAACCAATCTCACAGAAGCTTTTGATGTAATTGCAAAAACCGAGTATCTTCTCAGTTTGTCTGTTTTGGGCTGCATACGTGATACCGAGTGGGCAGAGGTTTATGAGGATGATAATGAAGCTTCGTTGTCGGCAGATGAAATGTGTCATCCGCTTATTAATCCGGAAAAGGTTGTCGGAAACGGCATAAAACTTTCGGGAGGAGTTACGATAATAACCGGTTCCAATATGTCGGGCAAAACAACATTTTTAAGAACTGCAGCCGTCAACCTTGTGCTTGCATACATGGGTGCGCCCGTTTGTGCTAAAAAGTTTAAGGCAAATTATATGAAGATTTTTACATCGATGAGAGTTATGGATGATGTTGCAAACGGCATATCGACTTTTTATGCCGAGATACTTCGAATAAAATCCATGGCCCAATTTAAAGAAAAAGATGTTCCTATGATTTGCATGATAGACGAGATATTTAAAGGAACAAATTCCGCGGATCGTATAGTAGGTGCTAAGGAAGCAATAACAAGATTGGCAGGAAAAAAGTGTATAACACTTGTTTCTACACATGATTTTGAACTTTGCGGTATAGAAGATAAGGACAAAAATCCTGCTGATAATTACCATTTCGAAGAATATTACGATAATGACGAATTGAAATTTGATTACAAAATCCGTAGTGGAAAATGTACAACAACTAACGCGTTGGCTATTCTGCGTTTGGCAGGTTTTGAAGTGTAAAAAATATTTATTGACATATTGCATAAAAACTCGAAACAAAATTGTTTAAAAAAACTTGTTAATTATGCACAATGCCAATTATTCAAAATTGCCAAATTATCTGTTGACACTTTAGTTTTAAATGTTATAAAATTATAAAAGCGAATAAGATTTATAAGGGGGATGATATCTTATGGCATTACCGGCTAACATAACATCAGGTTCGGATAGTAATGTATTGTCAATCGCAGCTTCTAATAATAAAGCACTTCTCATAAGATTCCTTAATGAACAGGTTGAAGATGGATTTTATGCTTTGGTTATTGATTATCTCAAGGACAGCAATTTCGATTTATCGAACATGATGGTTGATGATGAAGTAAAGGCTCAGTGTTCCAAGCTTTATGAACTCGGGGAGTTCGTTGATACGAATATCAAAGCTACGGGACGTTATGAAATCGAGGAATGGATAGAGCCGTTGTTCAGATTTGTATATGGCGATATAGATCCTTCGGATATTGATGCACCTATCAGTACTTCAGGTATTTATCGTTACAGTATATGGTTGATATACTTGTATCAAAGAGAAAAATTTGTTGACGCTATGAAGCTTATCGGTGAGCGTATCGCTCCGCTTCTTATCAATGTCAGCTACCAGATTCTTGAGGATGACGACAGACCTAAGAACTTTGATAAAGCAGTTATGGGTTACCTTGATTTGATCAATGTTATCATGGAGATGGGTATTCCTACATCTGATATTAATTCAGAGTCTTATATGAACAATCTTGAAGTATTGTTTGATTATGTTGTTGAAGATCCACATGTAGGAAATGATTACAAAATTCAGTTCTCTATCGGATTGTTTAATGCATATATTACCAATAAGGATTACAATAAAGCATTTGAGTTCTACGGACTTAACGCTGAGTATATTCCTATTGACAATATGGCGGTTTATGAGAGCTTTAAGGAACTTATCAGAAATTGTAATTCACCTCAGAATACAACAGTATTGAGCAGAAGCGTTGTAAATGCAATTTCAAAGCAGGAGATTTACAACAAGAGAATTGATACACTTGTTTCTGAAGTTTGCTCATTTATCAAGAAAGTATATCAGTACATAGAGAATGAGCCTGAGATGAAGAAAAACCTTCAGATTCTCGGTGCGGGCTCTTCACTTAAGGATAAGACAAATGTATTTGAAGGACTTTATGAATACAATCTTGTATTTTACGAGTGTGGCATAAAGGATCTTGTTTGTCAGGATAATTCTTCACGTGCATGGGAAGAGAAGTATGAGATACTTGATCTTCTTTATACAACAATGAACGTAATCTTTGACGGTTACAATGTATATGAGATTTCAAATAAGATTGAGCATCAGTATGTTGAGCTTACATGGATTGGAAATTATGTAAATGCGAACCCTACATTGCTTAAGTTATTCTTCAGTGTTAAGGAGAAGATTAAGGCATTTAAGGTTAGAAAGAATTCAATCCTTGAGAAGTCTAAGACAAATTATGAGATTAAGCAGTTACTTGATGACAGACAGAAAGCTCTTGTATTTATGACTGCCGAAGATATGATCGTAAACGGTCTTAACAGCGGTAAGGTAAATATTATCAGCAGCAGCTACGATCCAAAGGCAGCAGAGAAGCTTCTCATTAAGACTTATAATGAGATATTGTTACCTGCTAAGTATAAGAAGCCTGAGGTTCAGAAGTCCGGAGGATTATTCGGTAAGTCTTCGGCACCTGCATTGGATCCTGATTTACAAAAGCTTTTATCGGATACAAAGATAGAAGAGATGCTTCTTAAGTCCGAGTGGATGTGGCATCAGTACAGTGAAAAGGGTAATGTTAAGCAGACGCCTGAAGAAAGTACATACAGTGTTGTATGTCTTATAAAGGTAGTTGAGAAGCTTCTTGATAAGAAGGGCGGCAGTTCATCAAAGACAGAATCCGCACCTAATAAGAAGGTTATCATTACCAAGACAGGTAAGGTAATTGAGTTATCTGATGAGAGTACACAGACACCTGTTTCCAACACTAACTCAACACCTACTGTAATTGAAAATTTAAATAATATAATAGTAGCACTTAAGGATAAGTCAGACGAGAACGTTGCTTACGTTCAGTCATATGTAAATGATTGGCTTGATGCCGTTATAGCTGCCAAGATTGACAGAAATACAATGATGGCACTCTACGATGCAGAAGAGTTAAGAGATAAGACTCTTCAGGTAATTAAGAAATTAAGAGCCGATTTATTATAATCAAGACACAAAAAAACCTTTATCATATATTGGGAGGTACTCTGTACCTCCCTTTATTACGCGAAAAAGGAGAAATATGAAGGACAAGTTATTTGATATCGAAACCGAATTAAGCAAGCTGCCGTCGAAACCCGGAGTTTATATTATGCACAGTGAAAATGATGATATCCTTTATGTGGGTAAGGCTGTTAACCTTCATAACAGAGTCAGACAATATTTTCGTGAAGGACATGGACATAATAATTCTCCGAAGATTGTTAAGATGGTTTCGCAGATTGCATATTTTGAATATATAGTGACCTCATCGGAGATGGAGGCACTTGTTTTGGAGTGCAATTTTATAAAAGAATATCGTCCTAAATACAATACAATGATGACTGACGATAAAGGATATCCGTATATTAAAATCACTGTAAACGATGAATATCCGAGAATATTGTTCAGTCATAATATGAAGAGAGACAAGTCAAAATATTTCGGGCCGTATACAAATCACGGAGCGGTTAAAGATACGATAGAGCTTCTTAATAAGCTTTATAAGCTTCGAAATTGTAACAGAAATCTTCCGCGCGATATCGGAAAGGAAAGACCTTGTTTGTATTATCAGATAGGTCAATGCAGCGCGCCGTGTAATAATCATATTTCTTCGGAAGAATATAAAGAAAATATAGAAAAAGCAATTAATTTTTTGAACGGCAATTATAAAGATACGGTAAATTCTCTGAAAGAAAAAATGAAGAGCTATGCCGATGAGATGGAGTTTGAAAAGGCTGCCGAAACGAGAGACTTGATAGACCGCATAATACATATAATGGACAAGCAGAAGATGAATGTGACAAACGGTGATGACAGGGATATTATAGCCTGTGCCTCAAATGAGAAGGATGCAGTTGTTACGGTTTTTTTTGTACGTGAAGGAAAGCTTTTAGGAAGAGAACATCATCATATGAACACGAACAACGAGGAAACAATAAGCGATATACTTACCGCTTTTGTAAAACAATATTATTCGGGCACACCTTATCTTCCGAAAGAAATAATGGTGCAGGAAGATATAAAAGAGGCTGAAATTATAGAAGGATATCTTTCCGAAAGAAGAGGAACAAAGGTAAAGATTTTCGTTCCTCAAAAGGGAGAAAAAAGAAAACTGTTAAATCTTGCGTTTGACAATGCGTCGCTTGTATTAAAGCAGGATGTGGAAAGAATAAAGCGGGAAGAAAAAAGAACAATAGGTGCTGCAAAAGATATAGCGGATATACTCGGAATAGAGTCTGCAGACAGACTTGAAGCTTATGATATATCTCATATATCGGGTACGCTAAGTGTGGCCTCCATGGTCGTTTTCGAAAAGGGTGTACCGAAGAAAAATGCATATCGAAAATTCAAGTTAAAATCAATTGACGGACCGGATGATTATGCTTCGATGAAAGAAGTGTTAAGCAGAAGATTTACCGATGAAAGATTTGACGTTTATCCGGATGTTATAATGATGGACGGAGGAAAAGGACAGGTAAATACCGCGCTTATGGTTCTTGACAGTCTTGGAATAGATATACCGGTTTGCGGTATGGTTAAGGATGATAATCATCATACAAGAGGGCTGTATTATAATAACAGGGAAGTTGAGTTTCCAAAGGGCAGCGAAGCTATGCTTATGATTACGGCACTTCAGGATGAGGCCCACAGATTTGCCATAGAGTATCACAGACAGCTTCGAAGTAAAAATCAGGTACATTCGATACTTGATGAGATCGAGGGTGTCGGACCTGCCAGAAGAAAAGCACTTATAAAGCATTTCAAGGATATTGAACAGATAAGAAATGCGGGCAGGGATGAACTTGAAAGCGTGGAAGGAATAACAAAAGCCGTTGCGGAAAAGATATATGATTTCTTTCATGCGTAAAAAGTGGTATAATATAGTTTGATGATTTTGTTAAGCAAAAATCCCAAAAGCAATAAGTGTTTCAGGAGAGTTATATTTTATGTTTAAGATTTTTTATCCGACCGAATATTATGATTCAACATATTCTATAGATTTTAAGAAGTATTATAATGATGGTTTCAGAGGAGTGATTTTCGATATCGACAACACTCTGGTAGAGCATGACGCACCTGCTGATTTCCGTGCTTCGGTGCTTATTAAAAAACTCATGGCCATGGGATATAAGGTATGCTTTTTGTCGAACAACGACGAAAAAAGAGTAGCCGATTTTAATAAGGAATTCGGTGCGACATATATATATAAAGCGGGAAAACCGCTTGCAAAAGGCTATGAAAAAGCTATGAAGAAGATGGAGACCGATAAGGATACAACTTTATTTGTCGGAGACCAGCTTTTTACGGATATCTGGGGAGCTAACAATGCAAAGCTTCACAGCATTTTGGTAAAACCGATAGCAAAGCATGAGGAGATTCAGATAATCTTAAAAAGAATTCCGGAAAAGCTTATATTGTTTTTTTATAAAAGAAAGCATAAGATTAAGACAAAAGAGGATAAATAGTGATAGTATTATTTGAATACTAAGAGATACATTTGTTGATTAGGGAGGAAATATGAAAAAGAGAATTCTTGCATATCTTGAGTACATAGATAAGCTTCTTGAAGAAGATGATAAGGATACAAACTGGGACGAAGAAATAAAAAAACACCTGGTTCAGATAAGCTTTTTTGCACATGAGAGAATTGTACATTTGATAGTAACGGTGCTGTTTGCGTTGATGACAATTATCACGATGGTATATCTTAATTTCAGCGGAAAGATGGTTATGTTTTTACTTACCGTTGCACTTCTTACTCTGCTTGTTCCGTACATAATGCATTATTATCTTCTTGAAAACAGCGTGCAGAAAATGTATGTACAGTACGACGAGATGATGAATAAAAAAGGAAAAGCATTTCAAATGAAAAACTGATTGTTTGATTATGAATCAGCTTGATTATAAAAGCTCCCGCCACAGGATGTGGCGAGAGCTTTTTTGTTATTTAACTACATCATCGATAGCATCCTTTGCGTCATCAATGATACCGTCGTCTCTTGCTTCCTCGGTTGTTGCCTCGTCTCTGGTTGTTTCATCATTTCCGGCACCGCATGCCGTAAGAGTTACCGAAAGCAAAACTAAAGACAAAGTAGTTAATAAAATCTTCTTTATCTTGTTCATAATTAATACCCCTTATATAATTTATTATTAAGTTGGATATATGTTTATTATGAACAGCATTTTTTATATTATTTGCCGAAATCAGAATTGTCAAAAATTGCTATTTTAATTGGAACCGCCGCAGTTGTTTATATCGTCATTCAAATTCGGATTTTTGGTATCGCACGGATTACAAAGTTCAAGCGGTTTGATGTTTCTGTCAAGAAGACTTCCTTCGACGAATTCCATACGTATTGAATCGTCATCGGTAACAAGGCTTCCCTTTGTTGCTATGGCCTTGCCGTCATGAGGAATCCTGTATGCGTTAAAGTATAAGGAATTGCAAATGATGGTAAGACCGATGGTTATGTCTTCGGAGGTTGGGTCGAAATCGAGAACCTTCGGAAGTGCCATAACGTTGAGTCCCTGAGCAACGGTATTGTTTGTATCCGCAAAGCCTATGATATTAAGCTCCGGAGTGGTTATGTCCCCGCCTACATAGGATATGCCGTAAGGAGCAAATATGTCGAAGCTTGTAGATGTAGGATTTGTTTCGCTGTCATATCCCGGATCCGTTACATCGGAAGGAAGATAGACAATTCCCGGAAGCGAAAGGGTTGCAAGAAGCCTTCTGCCGTAGTCATAGAGCTTGATTGCAAAGTTGACAGTAAGATTGGTAAGGGTAACGTTATAGCAGTTAGGTCTTGTGGCTATAGGCGTAACACTTGTTGCCTCTGTCGCTGCGGTTTCAAGCGAGATATCGATTACTTCGGCCGTTGCATAGTAGGCGGTCGGATAATCGGTCAAAAAACCTTCCGGTAATGTAATTGTTTGGCATACATTTATGCCGACTTCATCATATATAACGGGTGCCAAAAGACTTAAAAGTCTCGGGTCGCCGCATTGTGGATTTAAGCATACATCCGTAGCACCACAGCATGCGCCTTTGTTATTTACGGTTTCGTTATTGATTGTTCTTTGGTTTTGGTTACAGTTTTTAGCCATGGGACTATTCCTTTCTTATATGCTTAATTTAATATATTCATTAATTTAATAAGCGTTAATATATTTAAAAAAACATGATTTATTTGAGACATAAACATAATATTAAAACCGTTTGAATATAGATGTATAAATATTTTTATTGGAGATTGTATGGAATTTATTCATTCTCTTTCGGACGGGAAGAAAGCGGTAATATATGATGACGGAAATAATGTAATGCTTTTGTTCATTACCAATATAAGAAATATGCAAAGCGTTGTGCTGGCAAGAGATTATTTATCCTTACTTGATTGCCTTTATTTCAGAAATAATATTTATATTGCCTATGTAAGCACAGCCAACGAGCTTAAATGGAAGCAGGCCGGCAGAGAGGAAGGGCTGGTTCTTATGTCGGGAAACGGAGAAGCATTCGATATATCAAAGCTTTGCCTGTTTGTAATAAATGAAAAGATATATGTAAGTTATCAATTTTACAACAGCAGTCAGAGTGCCTATGAAATAAGATATATCAATCCCAACGGTGACAGAAAATTTAAGGTGATGCTTTCAACAAAAGAAAGAATAAACGATTACGTAATCAACGAAGAAAACGATGAGACATTTTTGAAAATAAATCTTTCGGAAAATGATAAGTATGATTATTATAAAATGACGGTTGACGGACAGGAGACTATAAGTCTTTCCAAAGAATATCTGGTTGATGAAGAGGAAAACAAAAAAACGGGCGAGCAGTTCAGACAGGAAATAGAAAAACTTAAGGAAGAATTAAAAAAACAGCATGAGAGCGAAATGAAGTCGATGGAGGAAAACTATACAAGACAATAT
>JAFSZR010000211.1 GCA_017459135.1 Lachnospiraceae bacterium
AAAATCCAGACAGATTATTCATAGAATGAAAAAGCTTAATCCGGATTCCGTATGTGTTGTATGCGGATGTTATGTTCAGTCGGGAAAGGGAGAACTTGAAAAGGATGAGACTATCGATATAATTGTCAGCAATAACAGAAAAAAAGATATAGCAAGGATTTTGGAAGAATATTACGCTAAAAATGCCGTAAGTGATAATTATATTGATATAAATAAAACAAACGAGTATGAAAGTATGGTTTTGTATAAGCCTACGGAACATACCCGTGCATATGTAAAAGTTCAGGACGGATGTAATAACTTTTGTTCTTATTGTATTATTCCATATGTAAGAGGAAGAATAAGAAGTAAAGAATTAAAGGATGTATTTGCGGAACTAAGTGGACTTGCGGATAACGGAATAAAAGAAGTGGTTATAACCGGTATAAATCTTTCTTCATATAAAGATGAAGAAGGAAACGGTCTTACCGAGCTTTTACTGGCTGCGGCAAAAATCGAAGGAATAGTTCGCATTCGAATGGGTTCTCTTGAACCGCGTGTTATAACAAGAGATTTTCTTGAAGCTATAAGTAAAGAGAAAAAAATTTGCCCACATTTTCATTTGTCTCTTCAAAGTGCCTGCAATGAAACATTGAAACGCATGAACAGAAAGTATTCGATAGAAGAGTATATGGAAAGATGCGACTTGATAAGGGAATATTATGACAATCCGGCAATTACTACGGATATAATAGTAGGTTTTCCGGGCGAAACCGATGATGAATTTAAAACTACATATAATAATCTTGAAAAGCTTAATTTATATGAAATGCATATTTTTAAGTATTCCAAAAGAAAAGGTACGGTAGCTTGTGATATGGAAAACCAGATTCCGGAGGAAATAAAAAACGAAAGAAGTGACAGATTACTTGAAATGACCGCAAAGCATAAGAAAGCTTTTGAAGATAAGTTTAAGGGCAGCAGTGTTACGATTCTTGCGGAAGAGTATGAAAGAAAGCAGGATAAAGGCGGAAAAGATAGTTTTATAATAAAAGGGCATACGGAAAGATATTTATATATTTCAAAAGAATTTGATGAAGATTTTTGTAAATCTCATATTAATGAGCTTGTTGAAGTAGATTTTTAGGAAAAAATGTTAGCTTTTTTGATAAGAAAAAAATTTTTTTTCAAAAAAATGAAAAAAACAGTTGCATTATTTTAAATCATTTGTTATACTAACCAAGTCGCTAACAAATGTGGTCGATTGGTCAAGCGGCTAAGACGTCGCCCTCTCACGGCGAAAACAGGGGTTCGATTCCCCTATCGACTGCTAAAAAACCCGCTGTTTCAGCGGGTTTTTTGTTGCTTAAATCTCAAAAAAACTCCATGCAAATATTACGGAATTGTTACAAAGATTTCAAAAATAATAAAAAAAGCTTGCATTTTTTCGCGGTTTGTTATATATTAAGGCAGTCGTTAAAAACATTTTAATAATTTTGTAAGAATGTTTAACATATTTTTAACGACTACAACATATATATTTATTGTCAGACATAGTCCGATAATTTGTATATTAAGGTAGGAGATTTTTATGAGAAGAAAAAGTATTAAAAAGGGAATGATGACTATATTATTTTTCATTTCCGTATTTGTAATTTGGCATGAGGATCAAAGTTCGGAAGCTTTGTACGCTGAGGATGCTGTTTCGCAGGAAAGCCAGATGAGAGTTGAGGCTTTTTTGAATGACTATAAAGATATGACTTTTGACAGAGCTATAAAGGATATTGGCTACATAGGAGATAATGAAGAAAACTATCAGACAGTTCAGGATGCGTACAGCTACTTATCGGACAGTTATACATATGTTTATCATGAAGAAAAAGAAGCTGTTGAGTCAGAAGAAGCAAGAGATGCATGGGAGAGCGAAAGGCAAGAATATCTTGACTCAAAGAAAAACGCTCGCAAACAGACTTATGAACAGCCTGCAGTTGTTTATTCTTCGGCAAACACAGACGGACTTACTCAAAGCGCAGGTGTTAACTATTACGGTGACCAGAAGGAAACCTATTATAATCTTAATATGAGCCGTGTTGTAAGCAGAGCTCAGGATTCGGGAATCGAAGGAGATTACTGGGTAAGAGATGATGGAGTTAAGATGTACGGAGACTATGTAATAATAGCCGCAAATCAGGATGTTCATCCTTACGGAAGTACCGTTGATACATCATTAGGTGAGGGTATCGTTCTTGACACAGGTGGTTTTGCAGCAGGTAATCCGACTCAGGTAGATATAGCTACAGATTGGTAAAATATGCAATATATGCTGCTTTTATGAAGTGATAATTCATAAAAGCAGCTTTTTTTATTAATAAAAACAAATAAATGCATAAATTTGTCTAAAAACTTGAATAATTTGGTTAATTAATATATACTATAGAGGATAATGAATAAAAATAGGTTCTTTTTGGGGAAGAATATCATTATTATTTTTTATGGAGGTATAATATGGTTAATACAGTTTGGAAAGACCGTAAACGTATTATTTTCGGTCTGCCTTGGACATTCACAAAATACGGATTGTCAGAAGACAGATTTTTTATGGAGACAGGTTTCTTTAATGTTAAAGAGGATGAGGTAAGACTTTACAGAATTACCGATGTTTCTGTTTCAAGAAGCTTTTGGCAGAGATTGTTTAAACTCGGAACGATAACCTGTCATTCTTCTGACAGAACCCTTAAAACTTTTGATATAAAAAATATTAAAAAACCAAAAGAGGTTAAGGAGCTTATTTCTACTTATGGTGAAGAGGAAAGAGACAGAAAGAGAGTAAGCAGCAGAGAGTTTATCAGCGGCGATGATGCTTTTGATAATGATGACGATGATGATAATTAATTATTGGTTTTGCGTTATTTAAACTATTAAAAGGGGGATTTAACCATGAAGAAATGTCCTATGTGTGGAATTGAAGTTGAAGATCATGCATCAGAATGTCCGGAGTGCGGATGCCCGATTGCTGATACAAGCGGATTTTCATTAAAGTCCAATCCGGGAACGAAAAAGAAAACGACTAATCCTATGGGAAAATCAATGAGCTCAGGTACAGGACTTACGGATGTTTTAAGAGAAGGCGATGATGCTTATGATGATTATGATGATGATAATGCAATAGGCGGTTCCATTCCTTTATCATTATCCAGACTCGATATAGAAGGAGATTATTCCGCTAAGAAAAAAGGAAAAGCCGGAAAAATAATTATAAGGCTTATTTTACTTGCTGCGTTGGTTGCGGGAGCTTATTTTATAGTAACCAATTATCTTATGAGAGATAAAGCAAAGAGCTATGAAGAGGCACTTAAGTATTATATTGATGCTATAAATAATGTTGATGATGAAAAAATGCAGGTTATAATTCCGCCATATATTAAAGATAACGAATCTATGGCTGAGGATTATGTCAACAGTATGAAAGTTCTTCATATTAACGACTATAATACCAGAAATATTGAAAAGCTTACCGATTCCGATATAGATAATCTTACTCAGGCGATTAAACTTGATACCGGTAAAACAGCAAAGATAAGGGAAGGATACAGAGTAGATCTTGAATTAAAGGTAACTGTAATTGCCGACAGTTCCCAATATGCTAACGGTTCAAGCTTCCTGATTAAAAAGACAGTCGAATTTATTAGGATTAAAGACAATTGGTACTTGCAGATTAACGCATATGACAATATTGATTATAACTAATAATACTTATAAGTAATAAAAGTCGGACGATTCAAAAGAATCGTCCGTTTTTTATTCCGCTATTTTGGATACTGCCACATATATACTTGAAAGCTTATACCAGGTAGGATAGTCAACTATTCCCGAAACAGGCATATCAAAAGCCTTTTGAAATTCTTTGACGGAAGCTGCGGTTTTTGATCCGAATATGCCGTCTATGTTAAGCTTTGGTATGGCGGGATAGCTGTTAGATATTTCGTTTAGTTGTTCCTGAATTGTTATTACCGGCTGTCCCGAGGAACCTATTGTCAGGTCATATCCGGGATAGGAAGAGGGAATTCCGGCTATTTGAGGTGCGGTATTAATATATATATTTGAATTATAATAATATCTTAAAATGTCAATAGCAGATAGACCGTCATCGGAAAGTGCCTTGGAGCCCCATTGGCTCATCCATCCCGGGCAGGAGGTTCGTTTTCCGTCGCAATATTGAGTCAATATGGGCTGACGTACATTCGGAAGTGAAAGAAAGCTTCCGATGAGACTATCTACGGTTTGAGATATTTTTTCGTAAATTGTTTTACCGTAGGTCCATTTATGATCGTAAGCAGTTGAAGAAGTAATGGTAAAATTGTAGCCTTTGTTTCTGTACCACTCGGTATAAACCCTGTTAAGTGTAAATGACATAATTGCCAGTATATTAGCTTTTATTGCTTCGTCCGGCCAGGTGGAATATATTTCGCAACAGGCTACATTTTTTATGTAATCGGCATATGGAATATAATAATTTGTCGCGGTACTGTCTGTCGGAACTCCGTCGTGAACAATTATTGTTTCAGGCACAACCACGCGGTTTAATACAATTTCTCCCGATTCATTTACCGGTTTAACGGCTTCTTCGGCAATCTTTGGAGGATAGTATTCCCAAAGCGTATGCGCATCGATTACCGTAGGATTATATATATCTAAGTTTGTATTAAGCGGCGTAAGCCTTACATTTTGTATTCCGAGTTCACCGGGTAGAATTTGTATTCCGGATATAAGCCTTTCTTCAAAACCGTCGGAATTAACTCTTAAGTTATATTCGGAGTATGGCTGATTATCCGATGGTTCAAGGCTATAGGAAAGAGAGGGGGCTTCAAGCTCATAGATTTCCGAGAACCCGTTTATATCGGTTTGGGATTCATATATGATTTTATCGGGAGATCCGGTGTTGCTAATCTGCAGTGTAGCATTATTTACGGGGAAAAGGTTATCGCCGGCAGTGACCTTTATTTTTAATTTTCCGGTATTGATTGAGATATTGACCGGATTTTTGTCATTGTCCATATTATCACCTGTATTCTTATTAATAAAATATATGAAAAGATTATTATATATATGCAGATGTAATTTATATACCAAAAAACTTTGTAAAGAAAAAATACTTGACAAGGTATTTCTTTTGTTATAATATACTCATTGTTGTAAAGCAAAAATACTTTACGGGTGGTGCTTTATTTGGAAAAGATTGTAAGGCAGTCACTACTTTATGATTTTTACGGTGAACTGCTGACCGAACATCAGAAAAATATCTACGAAGATGTGGTTATGAATGATATGTCGTATTCGGAGATTGCGAGAGTAAACGGCATTTCAAGACAGGGTATCTATGACATGGTTAAAAGATGCGATAAGATACTTGAAGACTATGAGGATAAACTTAAGCTTGTTGAGAAATTCGTAACGGCGAGAGAGAAGATATCTGAAGTTAAGGATTGCATAAGCAAGGTTCGGGAAGCAAATAAAGAAGACAGTTTGGATAAAACACTGGTTGACATAGAAACTAAGGTCGAAGATATTTTGGAAGAATTTTAGTTCAGTAATGGAGTGGTTATATGGCATTTGACAGCTTAACCGATAAACTGCAAAATGTTTTTAAGAAATTGAGAAGCAAAGGTATGCTTACGGAGTCTGATGTAAATGAGGCGATGAAGGAAGTTAAGCGTGCTTTGCTCGAAGCTGATGTAAACTTTAAGGTTGTTAAGCAGTTTATTAAATCAGTAAGCGAAAGAGCTGTCGGGGAAGAGGTTCTTAAAGGTCTTAATCCCGGACAGATGGTTATAAAGATTGTTAAGGAAGAAATGGATAAGCTTATGGGATCCGAGGTTACGGAGATTAAGCTTTTACCTTCCAATGAAGTAACCGTAATTATGATGTGCGGACTTCAGGGCGCAGGTAAGACAACTACGGTTGCCAAGCTTGCCGGACAGTTTAAGAGCAAGGGAAGAAAACCTCTTTTGGTTGCCTGTGATGTATACAGACCTGCAGCAATCAAACAGCTCGAGATAAACGGTGAAAAGGTCGGTGTTCCCGTATTTACAATGGGCGACGGACACAAGCCGGTAAATATTGCAAAGGCTGCCATAGAGCATGCCGAAAAAAACGGAATAAATGTTTTGTTTATAGATACTGCCGGACGACTTCATGTTGATGAAGAGATGATGAATGAGCTTGCTGAGATTAAGGCTAATGTAACCGTAAATTATACAATACTTACGGTAGATGCCATGACAGGTCAGGATGCCGTTAATGTTGCGACATCTTTCAACGAAAAAATCGGTATAGACGGTGTTATCTTAACAAAGCTTGACGGTGATACCAGAGGCGGTGCGGCACTTTCCATTAAGGCTGTAACGGGTAAACCTATTTTATACGCAGGTATGGGAGAGAAACTTACCGACCTTGAGATGTTTTATCCGGATAGAATGGCAAGTAGAATTCTCGGAATGGGAGATGTCGAGAGCTTGATTGAAAAGGCTCAGGCTGCCATAGATGAGGAAAAAGCTCTTGAGATGGAGAAAAAACTCCGCAAGGCATCGTTTGATTTCAATGACTTTCTTGAGCAGATGGAACAGATGGAAAAAATGGGAGGCATGGGAGATATTCTTAAGATGCTTCCGGGATTTTCAAGTAATAAACA